>JASJEC010000086.1 GCA_030064845.1 Kiloniellales bacterium | reverse complement strand
CCCGGCACGGTCATCCTCTGCATGCTGCCGGATACCGGCGAGCGCTATCTCTCGTCGCCGCTGTTCGAGACCATCGAGGAGAACATGACCGAGGAAGAGGTCGCGCTGTCGCTCTCGACGCCCGGCTTTCACATGCCGGCGGCCTAGGGCCTGTTCAGGACCGCTTCGCCGGAGCCGGCCGTGACCTTCGGCAACACTCCGGCGCTCCAAACGCCGCTCGCCAAGTGCATCGGATGGTATAGACTGCCTGCCGGCGCCAACTCCGGAGAGCATACACCATGTCGGGAGGTCGTTCGCGGGTGGACAGCGCGTTTCGCTTGCGACCCCTCTGTCAACGGACGGCCTTCGGCGCCGGCAGGCTGGCTGGAGTGAGCGCTGGAACGCGCGCTTTGGCGGCCGCCGCCGTGGTCTTCACGCTCGGGTTCGGCGCCTCCGGGTTCGCCGCTCCGGACGCCGGTGGGGCGGCTGGAGACCCGCACGTCAACGGGCAAGCCCCGGCCAGAGGGGACCAGAGGTCATTCTTCATGACCGAGGAGATCTGGCATTGCGTCAAAACCCGGAGCGGCGCCGAGCACGGCACCGTTTTTGAGCCACCCGACGCGGATCAGGGCCGGGCGACGACGAAGAAGTGGGTCGGGCTGTTCCTGCTGGATTTCAGCTTCGATGAGAAAGCGCAGAAGATCACCTACAACATCGTCGAGAAGCCCCGGGTCGTGTGGAACGGCGCCATCTGGAACGGCATCATGGAGACCATAGAGAGGTGCCGCTGAGGTGCCGCCGCGTTATCCCAGCCGAAGGCCGCGCCGCACCGCGACGGCGGATTAGCTTCCGACATGCCTCACTGGCTGGCGTCTCTCCGGCAATCGCCAGTCTGCCGCATTACACCCACTTGCATCAAAGCAATCGATTTGTCGGCGTGTTGCGCTGCCATTATGGTGGGGCCACCAAAGGCCATGGCAGTTCGAAGCCCCGGCGGGTTGATCGAATCTGCTCCGAGACGCGCGCGCAAGACGACACTACGAAATAGTTGCGCTAGGCTAACCCCACCGGAGGCCGACCTTTCTCCTCCGGAACAGGAGAGCCTACAATCATTTCGCAATGCACAATGGACGAGATGACCGAACATCGAACCTTGACCGAACCGAGTGGGACGCGACCGGGCTCCGCAAGCTGGCTCCACTTCTGGCGCTTCGTTACACACCCGAACAGGTTGGCATCGATTATTCCTTCGTCGAGAACTTTGAGCCGGCTGGTCGCCGACCAGGTACGCCGCGCGGAGGGTGAATTTGTCGTCGAGCTGGGGGCCGGCACCGGTGTGGTAACGCGTGCTCTCCTCGACTCGGGCATCCCTGCGAGCAAGCTGATTGCGGTTGAGATCGACGCGGAAATGGCCCGGTTTCTGCGCAGCACCTATGCGGATGTCTCGGTCATCGAGGGCGACGCCTTAGACTTGGGGAAGATCTTGCCACCATCGGTAATCGGTAATGTTGGAACAGTCGTCTGCGGCATCCCTGCCTCGCTATTGCCGCTTGAGCAGGAACGGGAGCTGGTAGCGGGTATATTCTCCCTCATGCCTGCGGGCCGCCGCTTACTCGCATACTCCTATCGGCTGGCCTCGCCCCTGCCAGCGGAGAAGCTCGGCCTCCACGGCGAAAGGCTTGCCTTCACGTTGCGGAACATTCCTCCGATCTCCGTATGGGGCTATGTGCCGCAAGCTTCAAAACCGGATTAGCTCAGTAAGCGGAAACGCAAGGCAAACGGCCCGCTGGACCGCTCTTGACCCCAAGGCGACCCAAGGTCAGCCATCCGCCCGCACGGCTTCCAGCTCACAAGCCCCGAGAGTGGAGGCTCCAACACCGGCGCCGTTCTCCTAAACCGCGCCTAGCCGCGGCGCCATTCGAGGAAGAGGCCGCAGGCTTCGCCGGCAGGCACGACGCCGGGCTCGCGAGCGTCGGAGCGGAGGGCCACGCCGGCGAAGCGCGGGCCCGAGGCCGGCGCGAGGCCGCAGCCGGGCATGGCGGCCTGGATCCGCTCAGGCGTCAGGACCAGGAGCTCCTGGTCCGCGCCGTCCAGCCGGAATCCGCCCTCGACCGCCTCCCCTTCCCGGTTCGTCAGCCTGGCGAGGAAATCGGCGGCAGACGCCGGATCCTCGGTGGCGATGGTGACCGCGGCCAGGCCGCGCGCGCCGTTGGCGTGCCACTGGTATTCCGGCTTCCAGAAGTACTGCGGCGCGTGCTGCTGGCAGAGGAAGAAGCCCAGGCCCGGAAGGCTCGGACTGGTCGCGAAAACCAGGGAAAAGCCGACCGTGACCTCGGCACCGTCGGGCAGCCGCGCCCGGCGCTCGAAGGAGAAGGGCGCGTAGGGTTCGAGCCCGCGTTCGAGCAGGTCCGCGTGGTCCTGCTTCGCGTCCTCGCTGGCCAGCACGAGCATGGAGAGGCCGGACCCCCGGCGCAGGAAGTCCCGGTTGTGGGCGCCGAAGCTGAAGCGCGGCGGCACGGCGTCGAAGGCGTGCTCCTCTATGCCGCCGGGACGATCGACCTCGAGCAGCTCAATGAAGTTCCGCTCGGCGAATTGCGCCAGGCGGTTCGAGGTGCCCATGCGGGCCTCGTGCGCGGCGCGCGGAGTCAGCGTGAAGCCGAGCGCTTCATAGCGCCGGGCGGCCGCGTCGAGGTCCTCGACGGCGACCACGATGTGATCGAAACGGCGCGCTTCCGCCATGCTCCGCGTCCCTCTTCCAGAGGCTCTACTTCCAGGCCTCGCCGGAGCTTGCCACAGTCACGGGGCGGATTGACAGCCGCCGGAGCCCGGGCGAAGGATGGCGGCGGAGGCGGGGGCGAGCATGAGCATGGCATCGGGCAAGGAAGCGGGGCCGCGCCCGCCGCTGGCGATCAGCAGCATCATCCTTTCCATGGGCCTGCTGGCGCTGGGCAACGGCCTGATGTTCGCCTACGTGCCGGTGAAGCTGGCGGACGCCGGCTTCCCGCCCTGGGTCGCCGGCGCGATCCTGACCGCGCTGGCGGGCGGCGGCCTGCTCGGCTGCCTGATCGCCGGGCCCATGGTCCGGCGGGTCGGCCACGCGCGGGCCTTCGGCTCCTTCACGGCCTTCGTGATCCTCTCGGTCCTGCTGATCTGCCTCGGGACCGTCCCGCTGCTCTGGATCGCGTCGCGGGCGCTCTACGGCGTCGCCGCCTCCGGCCTCTTCATCGTCAGCCAGAGCTGGCTCAACGACGCCTGCCCCAACGACTGGCGCGGCAAGGTGATCGCGGTCTTCTACATGGTCTACGTGATCGCCATCGGCGCGGGCTCCTTCCTGCTCAGCCTGGTCTCGCTCGACGGGCTGCAGGCGCCGCTGCTCGGCATCTTCTTCGCGGCGCTCGCCATCCTGCCGGTCGGCCTGACCCGGCTGCAGACGCCGCCCCCGCCCGCCTCGGTCACCATCGCCGTCAAGGCGGTCTGGCGGATCTCGCCCGTGGGCCTGGTCGGCCTGCTCGCGGTCGGCGGGCTGACCATGCTGATCCAGGGCTTCGCGCCGATCTACGTGACCGCCGAAGGTTACGGCAAGGACGAGGTGGCGCTGCTGCTCTTCCTCATGCAGTTCGGCATGATCGCCGTGCAGTATCCGCTAGGCGCCCTGTCCGACCGGATCGACCGCCGCTTCGTGCTGATCGCCGCCTCGCTGCTGGTCCTCGCCATGGCGGGAATCGCCAGCCGGATCGGCACCGACGCCTTCTTCTGGGTGGTGATCGTCTTCGCGGTCTGGACCGGCGCCACGGAATCGATCTACGCCATCGCCAACGCCCACGCCAATGACCGCGCCGATCCCGAGTACTACGTCTCGCTCTCCAGCACGCTGATGATCGCCTGGTCGGTCTCGGCGCTCGTCCTGCCTGCCGTCGCCACCGCCCTCACCCCGGTCCTGGGGCCCAAGGCCTTCATGACCATCGCCCTGGTGATCGCGGGCAGCTACGCCCTCTTCGTGCTGTTCCGCGTGATCCGCCGGGAGCCGACGCCGGAAGCCGAGACCGAGCCCTATCAGCAGATCAGCGCCCAGGCCCCGCTGACCGCGGAGCTCGCGCCGCAACCGGCGGAAGACTGACGGCCTTGCGGACTACCGGAGCGCCGCCGCGACGTCGGAGTCGTTGAGCAACTGCTCCAGCTTACCCTTGAAGGCCCGCTCGGTGTTCACCCGCGCGTCGGCCGGCACCAGCGCTGCTCCCAGGTTGTCGCGACCGGCCAGGTCTTTCTTGGTCAAAGACGTGCCGTCGCCGCGCAACACTTCAAGGGTGACATCGTAAATCAGCGCCGTGTTAATGAAGGTATCGGCCTTCCACTCTCGCAGCTGGAAAAGCACGAGGCGGTCGGCATTCTCCTTGAGCAGAAGCTGACGAGCCAGCGCACGCGTCGGTTCGTCGGGCGCGTTCACGCCGAAGGCGTCTACCTTACTCTTCTTCATGGCGTCAACGATGGAGATCGTCATGTCCTTGGACAGGGGCCGTCCGCTCCTGGTCGAAACATTGAAAGGAATGCCGTAGCCTCCGCGCTGGAGCCCAACGAAGGTCGGCTCCTTGTCGCCGTCCAGGATATAGGGCCGAAGATCGATGGTCATGACCGCCACGGATTTCTGGGTTTCCAGAGTGAGTTCCGCGTCTCCCAGGTCGTAGCGGTGCGAGTTGCCGACCGCGCAGCCGCTGGTCAGAGCGGCGACGAACAGCACCAGGAAAAGCTTGCGCATGGACCCTCTCCGTTCCGTGTCATGGGAATCGCCGCCCATGATGGCGGAAACCTCACGAGCGGACCAGATCGACGTCACATGGTATGCCGCGGGCCCGCCTGCCGCCCGCGGTCACGCCCGCTCGCGCTGCGAGCGCCTCTGCTTCAGCCAGGCCCGGGACCGGCGCCAGCGCTCGCGCACCCAGGGCGCCTCGAAGAAGATCACGACCAAGCCGAGCGGGATCATCCAGAAGCCCAGCACCGGCAGGAAGCCGAAGAAGCCGCCGACGACCAGCAGCAGTCCGAGGCCGACGCGCGCCAGGCGCGGCGCCGTCATGAGCCGCCGATAGTGCGAGTTGGGCGCCTTCATGGCTCGTGGGTCGCCATCGCCGACACCTCGCGGTGGCGAAAGCAGTCGGTCGTGTGGTCGTTGACCATGCCGACGGCCTGCATGAAGGCGTAGCAGATGGTCGGGCCGACGAAGCGAAAGCCCCGCTTCTTGAGCGCCTTGGAGAGCGCGCGGGACTCCTCCGTCTCAACCGGGACCTCGTCCAGGCCGCGCCAGCGATTGACGATCGGCCGGCCACCGACGAAGGACCAGACGAAGCCGGCGAAGCTGCCCTCGCTTTCCATGATCGCGCGCCAGCCCTTGGCGTTGTCGATCGCCGCGGCGATCTTGGCGCGGTTGCGCACGATCCCCGGGTCGGCGAGCAACGCGGCGGTCTTCTCGGCGCCGTATCCGGCGACCACATCGGGGTCGAAGCCGTCGAACACGGCGCGGTAGTTCTCGCGCTTCTTGAGGATCGTCAGCCAGGAGAGACCGGCCTGGGCGCCTTCAAGAATCAGCATCTCGAAGAGCGCGCAGTCGTCCAGCAACGGCACGCCCCACTCGCGGTCGTGGTAGTCGCGGTAGATCGCTTCCGCGCCGACCCAGGCGCAGCGGGTCCTGCCCTCCGCCGTCATGGGGCGGCCCCCGCCTCCTGCCCTTCGGGCAGCGGAAAGCGCTCGGCCAGCCGCCGGCGGGGCCCGGGGAGCGGGCGTTCCTGGGGGCCGAAAACGAAGCGCTCGAGGAAGAACCCGGTCATCTTCAGCCCCTGGGCCACCTCGAGCGGGCCGCCGCCGCCGCGCCCGATCAGGAACCCCGGCAGCGGCAGCAAACGGTCCCGGTAGGGCTCGCCGGCGGCGAGCGAGACAGCGCGCGCGCTGCGCGGTGAGACATAGGCGAGCTGATCATTGTCGCCGCCGGCGGCGCAGGCGGTGAGATCGAGGCCGAAGCCCAGCTCGGCCAGAAGGGAGACCTCCCATAGGACGAAGGCCTCTGCCCAGTGCTCGCCCTGCAGGGCGGCCAGCAGCGCCACCATGCCCTCGTAGCAGGCGGGATGGGGCTCGCGCTCGGGCAGGGCGCGCTCGAGGACGGCGGACGCGGCGCCCAGCGCGTTCAGCGCGGCCGGCCGGTCGAGCAGCCCGGCGGCGTGGCTGACCGCGAGCTCGCAGCTGTAGCTGCCGAGATGCTCGGCGAGCCGCGCGCGCCAAGTCGCCGCCACCTCGTTGCCCGGCTGCAGCACGCCGCGCGCCCGGCGCCCCTGCCCGCCGCGGACCAGCCCGGCATGGCGGCCGTGGCCACGGGTCAGCAGCTGCACCACGGCGCCGGCCTCGCCGTGCGGCCGGGCGCTCAGCACGATGCCCTGGTCGCTCCATTCCATGGCGCCAGCTTGCCGAGGCCGGAGCGAGATGACAAAGGGCGAATCGGCCTTCGCCCGATTCTTGCCACCGACATCCGTGTCGGCGCGACTCGCTTCAGGCCTCGAAATCGAGGCCCCAGGGCCGGTAGCGCGCCGGGTCGTCGATCCAGTTCTTGCGCACCTTGACGAAGAGAAAGAGGTGGACCGGGCGCTCGAGGCTCTCGGCCAGCTCCTGCTGGGCGGCTTCCCGGACCGCCTTGATCGCCCGGCCGCCCTTGCCCAGGACCATGGCCTTCTGGGAGTCGCGCCGGACGTAGATGGTCTGCTCGATCCTGATGCCGCCGTCGGCGCGCTCCTCCCAGGTCTCGGTCTCGACCGTCAGCGCATAGGGCAGCTCCTGGTGCAGGCGCAGGAACAGCTTCTCGCGGGTCACCTCCGCCGCCAGCAGGCGCTGGGGCAGATCGGACAGCTGGTCCTCGGGGTAATGCCACGGCCCCGGCGGCACGGCGCCGCCCAGGTGGGCCTTGAGGTCAGCAATGCCGTCGCCCTCCAGCGCCGAGATCATGAAGATCCGGTCGAACAGCCCCTCCTCCTGGAAACGCGCGGCCAGCGCCAGCAGGGTCTCGCGCTTGACGGCGTCGACCTTGTTGAGGACCAGGACCGCGCGGCGCCCCTGTTCGCGGAGTCCTTCGAGGATCCGCTGCGTGTCGGGATCGGGCTGCTTGATCCCGGCGTCGACCACCAGGACCAGCACGTCGGCGTCGCCGGCGCCGCTCCACGCCGCCGCCACCATGGCCCGCTCCAGGCGCCGCTTGGGCGCGAAGATGCCCGGGGTGTCGACGAAGATCAGCTGGCTCGGTCCCTCCACGGCGATGGCGCGGATCCGGCTGCGCGTGGTCTGGACCTTGGGTGACACGATCGAGACCTTGGCCCCGGCCAGCGCGTTCAGCAGCGTCGACTTGCCCGCGTTGGGCGCGCCCAGGATCGCGACGAAGCCGCAAGCGCGGCCTTCCTCGGCGCCGTGCGAGGTGCCACCGCTCCCAGGGCTACTCACGGGGCCGTCCCCGGCCGCGCCCGGCCGGTCAGTCGGGCCAGCAGGCGGCTGGCCGCCTCCTGCTCGGCCAGGCGCTTCGACCGGCCGGTGCCGGTCTCCGGCGCCTGCTCCGCGACGGCGGCCTCGACCGTGAAGACCGGGTCGTGGGGCGGGCCCTCGCGCTTCAGCTCACGGTAGGCCGGCAGCGGCAGGCCCCGTCCCTGGGCCCACTCCTGCAGCGCTGTCTTGGCGTCCTGCGGCGGCGTCGGGTCCGCCTCGGCCAGGGGCGCCCAGCGGGGTTCGACGAAACGGCGCGCCGCCTCGAGCCCGCCGTCCAGGTAGAGCGCCGCGATGACCGCCTCGCAGGCATCGGCCAGGAGACCGGGATTGCTGTCCTCGCCGGCCTCGCGCTCGCCCTTCGCCAAGATCAGGAAACTCCCAAGGTCCAGCCCTTCCGCGACCTCCGCCAGGCTTTCCTTGCGCACCAGCGCGGCCAGCCGCCGCGCCAGGGCGCCCTCGGTCTCCTTCGGAAAGCGCGCCAGCAGCAGGTCGGCGACGATCAGGCCGAGGACGCGGTCGCCCAGGAACTCCAGCCGTTCGTAGCTGCGCCGCGCCCGGTCCGCGGCGCTGGGATGGGTCAGGGCCTCGCGCAGAAGCTCGGGCCGCCGAAAGTCGTGGCCGATGCGCTCTGCAAGCTTCCGGGTCTTGGTGTCGTCGCCGTCGGTCACGCTGTCGGCCGTACCGGGCCCTATTCGATGCCTTTGCCGATCCGGCTCCAGCGGATCGAGGTCGGCCAGCGCCAGAATTCCCACCAACTGGCCGTGCCGTCGTGGGAGAAGAACAGGAACTCGGCCCGTCCGACCAGGTTCTCGAAGGGCACGAAACCGACCCGGCCCACGTCGCGGCTGTCCTGGCTGCGGTCGCGGTTGTCGCCCAGGAACATGTACTTCCCTTCGGGCACGACGAAGGCGCGGGTGTTGTCGAAGTGATGGTTGTCCGCTTCCTCGCGGATCAGGTGGCGCCGCCCGCCGGGCAGGGTCTCCAGGTACTCGCGCACCTCGAAGACGCCGGCCGTGCCCGAGGTGAGCCGTTCCGATCTGACCAGCTCGCGGCTGACCGCCTTGCCGTTGATGTACAGGATGCCGCCCTTGACCTGGATCCGGTCGCCAGGCAGCCCGATCAGGCGCTTGATGTAGTCCGTCTCGTTGTCGCGCGGCAGCTTGAAGACGATCACGTCGCCCCGTTCCGGCTCGCTGCCCCAGACCCGACCCGAGAAGAGCGGCGGGCTGAACGGCATCGAGAAGCGGCTGTAGCCGTAGGAGAACTTCGAGACGAAGAGATAGTCGCCCACCAGCAGGGTGGGGATCATGGACCCCGAGGGGATATTGAAGGGCTCGACGCCGAATGTCCGCACGACCAGGGCGATCAGCACGGCGTAGACGACGGTGCGAACCGTCTCGCCCCAGCCACCCCGCCGCTTCTCCGTCATCGGCTCATCCATCTGGCTTGTCGGGTTCCTCTTGCGCCTGCGGGCTGGTGTTCCTGCGGAGCGGGGTCACGGCCGGGCGTCTCGGCGTCCGACCGGCGGGAGCGGGTCATTCGTCACCGCGCGGGACGGCGCTGATGATGACGATGGCCTGGGCCAGGGGATAGTCGTCGGTGATCGTAATGTCAATTTGCGCGGCCATTCCGGGCGGGGTCAGCTCGGCCAGGCGGCGCGCCGCGCCTCCGGTCAGCGCAACGGTCGGCTTGCCCGAGGGCAGATTGACCACGCCCATGTCGCGCCAGTGCACGCCGCGCCGCGGCACGCCGGTGCCGAGCGCCTTGGCGCAGGCCTCCTTGGCCGCGAAGCGCTTGGCGTAGCTGGCGGCACGGGCGGCGCGCCGGTCCGACTTGCTGCGCTCCACCTCGGTGAAGACACGCTCGATGAAGCGGTCGCCGAAACGCTCGAGCGTGCGCTCGATGCGCCGGATATCGATCAGGTCGTTACCGAGGCCGATAATCATGGCTGCCGGCGCCCCTCGACCCGCGATTCTCGTGTCACGAGGCCCTCCGCGAACTCCGCGCCCCGCTTCGCCGTCACCTGGTCGTGCCGCTTCTTGACTTTGCGGCGGATGCGCCAGCGCCGCGCGCGCTGATACTCCCTGACCGCCCTTCTGACCGGGAAGAAGAAGGCGAACCAGGCCAAGGAGGCGGTCGGGATGCCGGCGAGCGTCATGGGCCAGAAGACGTCCCAGAAGTGCGTGATGACGAAGTCCAGATCGAACTGGATATTGAGCGGTTCGGTGACGCTGCGGCCCAACATCCAGTGCCCCGAAGTGTAGAGCCAGGCCCAAATGAAGGGAAAAGTCGCCGGATTGCCGACCGCCGTCCCCAGCGCGGCGGCCAGGATGTTGCCGCGCATCGGCAGGCAGATCAGCGCCGCGAAGGCGAAATGGAAGCCGACGAAGGGCGTGAAGGAAAGAGCCGCGCCCGAGGCGAAGCCGGCGGCGATGCGGTGCGGCGTGCCGGGCAGGCGCCGCAGGCGGTGGGCGATGTACTGGCTAGAGCGGTGAAAGCCGCGGGCCGGCCAGATCAGATCCTTGATCCGAAGATAGAGGGGTTGCGGGTTGCGGCGTTTGAACATGGCTTCTTTCGCGGGCGGGCTGGTCTTAAAGGCGGCTCAGACCTGCCCCGGAGCCGGGACCCTGCCGCGCATCACGCCCCCCTGTCGGCAAGTTTTCCGGTTCACGCGCGCGCCCTTTCCACCGAGGTGATCACCGGCGTGGCGCGCAGGGCGGCGATGATGTTCGTGAGGTGCTTGACGTCGGAAACCTCCACGTCGATCAGCATCTCGAAGAAGTCCATGGAGCGATTGGTGATCTTCAGGTTGCTTATGTTGCCTTGGTTCTTGCCGATGATGGTCGAGACCGAGCCCAGACTGCCCGGTTCGTTGGCCAGCATGACGTGCAGCCGTCCGGTGCGCTGTGCGCCGTCCTCGTTGACGTCCCAGGCGAGGTCGACCCAGCGCTCCGGTGTCTCCTGGAAGCGCTCCAGCGTCTCGCAGTCGATCGTATGCACCGTCACGCCCTTGCCCGTCGTCACGATCCCCACGATGCGGTCGCCCGGCAGCGGGTGGCAGCAGTGGGCGTAGTGGACCGCCATGCCCGGGATCAGGCCCTTGATCGGAACCGCGTTCTCTTTCGTCTTCTTGGTCTTGGCGGCCGGCGCGCGCTTGCGGCCGAACGAGAGCAGGCCGCGCTTCTCGGCCGAGCGCACGCCGGGGAAGACCGCGACCAGCACGTCGCGGGCCGAGACGTGGCCCTGGCCCACTTCGGCGAAGAGATCGACCAGGCTGTCGCTGCCCAGCTTCTTGAGCACGCCCTCCACCGCCTTGTCGGCATACTCGTAGCCCTCCTGGCGGAAGGCCTTCTGCACCATCTCCTTGCCCAGCTCGCCGTACTGCGCGCGCTGCTCCTGGCGTACCAGGCGGCGGATCCGCGATTTCGCCTTGCCGGTGACGACGTAGGATTCCCAGTCCGGCGAGGGCCGCTGCGCCCGAGAGGTGATGATCTCCACCTGGTCGCCGTTCTTGAGCGGCGAGCGCAGGGGCAGCATGCGGCCGTTGACCTTGGCGCCGACGCAGGTGTCGCCGATCTCGGAGTGCACTGCGTAGGCGAAGTCCACCGGCGTGGCGCCGCGCGGCAGGGCGATCAGGTCGCCCTTCGGCGAGAAGCAGAAGACCTGGTCCTGGAACATCTCCATCTTGGTGTGCTCCAGGAACTCCTCCGGATTGGAGGCGTGCTCGAGGATGTCGAGGAGTTCGCGCAGCCAACGGTACTGGCGGCCGTCGATCTTGTGCGCGCCCTGCTTGTACTTCCAATGAGCCGCGACGCCGAATTCGGCCACCGCGTGCATCTCCCCGGTGCGGATCTGAACCTCGATGCGCTGCCGTTCCGGCCCGATCAGCCCGGTGTGGATCGACCGGTAGCCGTTCGGTTTCGGGGTCGAGATGTAGTCCTTGAAGCGCCCCGGGACGACCGGATAGCGGCTGTGCAGGACGCCGAGGGTCTGATAGCACTGCTCGACGTCGTCGAGCACGATCCGGAACGCCATCAGGTCGGAGAGCTGCTCGAAGGCGACGTTCTGGCGCTGCATCTTGCGCCATATCGAGTAGGGCGACTTCACCCTGCCCGAGACGGCGGCCTCGACCCCCTCCTCCGACAGCACCTCGCGCAGCTGCGACACGATACGCTCCGAGAGATCGTCACCGCTGCGCTGCAGGAAGTCTAGGCGGGCCTGGATCGATTCCCGGGCGTCGGGGTTGAGCTCGGCGAAGGCCAGGTCCTCCAGCTCGTCCTTGAACCGCTGCATGCCGATCCGCTCGGCCAGGGGGGCATAGATGTCCATGGTTTCGCGGGCGACGCGGCGGCGCTTCTCCGGCGACCGGACGCAGTGCAGGGTGCGCATGTTGTGCAGCCGGTCGGCCAGCTTGACCAGGAGGACGCGGATGTCCTCGGACATGGCCAGCACCAGCTTGCGGAAGTTCTCCGCGTGCTTGGTGTCCTCGGATTGCAGCTCGAGCTGGGACAGCTTGGTGACGCCGTCGACGAGGCGCGAGGTCCCTTCGCCGAACATGCGCTCGACGTCGTCGAGCGTGGTGTCGGTGTCCTCGACGACATCGTGCAGCAGCGCGGTGATGATCGAGCTGTCGTCGAGCTTCAGGTCGGTCAGGATCCCGGCGACTTCGATCGGATGCGAGAAGTAGGGATCGCCCGATTCGCGCTTCTGCGAACCGTGGGCCTGCATGGCGAAGACGTAGGCGCGGTTGAGCGCCTCTTCGTCGGCCCCGGGGTCATAGGACTTGACGCGTTCGACCAGTTCGAATTGCCGCATCATGATGCATCAGCCTCGCGCGGCACCCGGGCGGCGGGGCGGGATGACGGCAAAGATGGGAAACTCGATCACGGATTGGGGCCGCAGCGCCGCGGACCGCGCCAAAGGGCTTTGAGGTCCTGCGACGGTCGACTTCAGCGTCAGGCCTCTTCTTCCGGGTCCGTGGGATCCGCGACGTCGGTGAAGACCATGCCAGCCGGGATTTCCTCGCCAGACGGCGCGGCCGCCGCCTGGTCGGCGTCGCCCTGCGCTTCTTCAGCCGGCCCCTCGGTATCGCCGCCGACGGCGAGCGCGTCTGCCATTGCCAGGTTCTCTTCCTGCACGCTCAGCGGGTTGGGCACGTCGAATTCCTGCATGTCCTCTTCCGGCTCATCGACCTCGATGTGCTTCTGCAAGTTCTGGATCAGCGACTCGCCGAGGCCGCGAAGGTCGATCGTCTCGTCGGCGATCTCGCGCAGGGCCACGACCGGGTTCTTGTCGTTGTCCTTGTCGACGGTCAGAGGCGACCCGGAGGCGATGTCACGGGCCCGCTGGGCGGCCAGCATGACCAAATCGAACCTGTTCTCGATCTTCTCAACGCAATCTTCAACGGTAACTCGCGCCATGAGGCCGAAACTCCCAGAATCTGGACACAGTTTGAACACTTTACGGGATAGCGGAAATATATGATCACGCCCCGGGCGAAGCAAGGCCAAAGGGCCCGCGCCGACTAGGTTTCTGCCGGCTCCCGCGGCGCAGCGGCCAGTCCGCCTGCCGACCGAATTTCAGCCTAGCTATCGACCGGCGCGCCCTCGAGCGGCACGACCGCGTCATCGCCCTTGAAGGCCTCGGCATAGTCGAGCGCCGACCTCCCGCTGACCGGGTGCCGCCAGGCCGGCGCGAGGTCGGCCAGGGGCAGGATCACGAAGGCGCGCTCGGTCAGGCGCGGATGCGGCAGTTCGGGGCTTTCGCCCGGGGCGCTGACCAGTTCCCCGTAGGCCAGCAGATCGAGGTCCAGGACCCGCGCTTCGTTCCGGACACGCCGGACCCGGCCAAACGACTCTTCAACCTCGTGTAGAATCTCGAGCAGGTCGTCCGGCGGCAGCGCCGTCTGCAGCGCGGCAACGCCATTGACGTACCAGGGCTGATCCGACGGCGGTACCGGCGCGGACTTGAACCATCGCGAGCGGCCGAGCACGGTCACGCCCCGGCGGCCCAAGGCCGCCAAGGCGGCTTCGCAGGTTTCGCGCGGAGACCCGTGACAAGGATGAGGCAAGTTCGCGCCGATTCCGACCAGGATCACAAGACCGTTTCCTCAGTTGAATTGCCCTTGTCTATTGCAAGCGCTAACCTAGGTAAACCGACACCACCGAAAGATTTTGCAGGGCAACCTGCGAGGTGGTATTCGGAGCAATCGCCGCTAAACCGACGAAAAAAATCGGGTGGCCACATTGGGCCATTTCTAGAGAGGGTTGTGATGCATTTTTATCCTCAGGAGCGCATCGGTCTGTTTATAGACGGTGCCAACCTCTACGCAACTGCGCGGGCCTTGTCATTTGACATCGATTACAAGCGTCTTCTCGAACTCTTCACTAAGCAAGGCCGTCTAGTAAGAGCGTTTTACTACACGGCTCTGGTCGAGGACCAGGAGTATTCGCCGATCCGTCCGCTGATCGATTGGTTGGACTACAACGGCTATACCATGGTCACCAAACCGACCAAGGAGTTCACCGACGCTTCCGGTCGCCGCAAGATCAAGGGCAACATGGACATCGAGCTCGCCATCGACGTGATGGAGATGACGGATAATCTCGACCACGTGGTGCTCTTCTCGGGTGACGGCGACTTCCGCCGCCTGGTCGAAGCCGTGCAGAGAAAAGGGCGCCGAGTAACCGTCGTATCGACCGTGCGCTCTCAACCATCCATGGTTGCCGACGAACTGCGTCGGCAGGCCGATGTCTTCGTCGACCTGCTGCAACTGCAGAGCCAGATCGAACGGGAGCTGCCGGCGGATCATCCGCGCAACCGGGCCCGCGAAGAGGAGGCAGCGGACAACGCGGAAGAGTTCGACGACGACGACTACTACGAAGCCGAGACCGCCTGAGCAAGGCGCGGACCAATGGCGACGCGGACGATCCTGGCGCCAGACCAGGATTGTCCGCTCTGCCCTCGGCTATCCGCCTTTCGGGCGGCCAACAGGCAGGACCACCCAGACTTCTTCAACGCCCCCGTGCCGTCGTTCGGCGGCGGCGACGCAGGCCTGCTGATTGTCGGTCTTGCACCGGGCCTCAAAGGGGCGAACCGCACGGGCCGTCCCTTCACCGGCGACTACGCGGGCGATCTGCTCTACGCCACCCTGGAGAAGTTCGGCTTCGCCTCGGGCGGCTACGACCGCCGCCCGGACGACGGCGTTACCCTGCACGACTGCCGGATCACCAACGCGGTGCGCTGCGTGCCGCCGCAGAATAAGCCGGAGACCCTGGAAGTGCGGAACTGCCGGCACTTCCTGCAGGCCGAGCTCGGCGGGACGCCGGGGCCGCGGATCGTGCTGGCGCTCGGCGCGATCGCGCACAACGCGGTGCTCGGCGCCCTGGCGCTCCGCCGGAGCCCCTACCCCTTCGGCCACGGCGCCTGCCACGCGCTGCCGGACGGCCGCCTCCTGGCGGACAGCTATCATTGCTCGCGCTACAACACCAACACCGGGCGCCTGACGGCCGAGATGTTCGAGGCGGTCTTCGCCGAGCTGCGCCGCCGCATCGACCGGACGGAAGCCGCTGGGATCAGCCCTTCTCCCGCATGAGGCGGGCCTTCTGCCGCTGCCAGTCGCGCTGCTTTTCGGTCTCCCGCTTGTCGACCTGGCGCTTACCGCGCGCGAGCCCCAGCTCCACTTTCGCGAGTCCGCGGTTGTTGAAGTAGAGCTTCAGTGGCACGAGCGTATAGCCTTGACGCTGCACGAGGCCGATCAGGCGGCTCCGTTCCCGCCGGTGCACGAGCAGCTTGCGCGCCCGTTTCGGCTCGTGATTGAAGCGGTTCGCCGCCTCGTAGACCGGGATCTGCGCGTTGATCAGGTAGAGGTCGCCGCCTTGATCGGCCGCGTAGGCCTCGCCGATCGAGGCCCGGCCCTGGCGCAGCGACTTGACCTCGGTGCCCGTCAGGACCAGTCCGGCCTCCAGGGTATCCTCGATCTGGTAGTTGTGCCGCGCCTTGCGGTTCTGGGCGACCAGGGTTTGCCCGCTGGTTGACAAAAAGTGCTGCGTCTCCCGGCCGCTAGTTGATCAGGCCGGCGTAGACCATGGCCTCGCGCACCTTGGCTTCGGTATCCTTGGAGATCGGAATCAGCGGCTGGCGCACGATGTTCCGGCACTTGCCCAGGAGGCTGGCGGCATACTTGACCGGGCCGGGGCTGGGCTCCGAGAAGAGGGCCTCGTGCAGCGGCAGGAGCCGGTCGTTGATCTCCTGCGCGCGCTCGACGTCGCCGGCCTGCCAGGCCTCGTGCATTTCGGCCGAGAGACGCGGCGCCACGTTGCCGGTCACCGTGATGCAGCCGTGACCACCCTGGGCCAGCAGGGCGAGAGCCGTGGCATCCTCGCCGGACAGCTGACAGAAGTCCTCGCCGATGACGTGGCGTGTCTTCAGCGGCCGCGCCAGGTCGTTGGTGGCGTCCTTGACCCCGACGATGTTCGGCAGTTTGGCCAGGCGCGCCATGGTCTCGACGGACATGTCGACGATGCAGCGTCCCGGTATGTTGTAGATGATGATCGGCAAGTCGACCGCGTCGTGGATCGCCTCGTAGTGCCGAAACAAGCCTTCCTGATTCGGCTTGTTGTAGTAGGGCGTCACGATCAGGGCCGCGTCGGCGCCCGCCGACTTGGCGTGACGGGTTAGCTCGATCGCCTCCTCGGTCGAATTGGACCCGGTCCCGGCGATTACCGGTACCCGGCCCTTGGCCACCTCGACGCAGAGCGCGGTGATCCGCCTGTCCTCTTCGTGGGACAGGGTCGGCGACTCGCCGGTTGTCCCGCAGGGCACGACCCCGTGGCTGCCCTGCTCGATCTGCCAGTCGACGAAGTCCTGGAAGGCGCTTTCGTCCACGCTGCCGTTAGCGAAGGGAGTGATAAGGGCGGGGATCGATCCCCGAAACATCGGCCCGGACATGGCGCGTTTTCCCGATTCTTCTGTCTGTCGGCGGCCGGCCCCGTCCAGGACACCGGCCCCCCATTAAGCTTGAAGCCGGACCATACCTCCCGAAGGCCGCCAGCGGCAAGCGCGGCCGGGGCGCGGCCGGGAGTGTGGTTATCACACCAACACGAATGATCTAGAAGGTCGCGGACAGGGCCGGCTCGAACTGTTAACCCCCTTGGGGTAGATTACCGGCGTGTCCGAACAGCACCGAAGCTAGAGGTCATGGGGAGGCGATTGCATCCACTTTGGGGGATTTTTGTCGCAATTCTCCTGCTCATTCCGGGCATGGGGGCCGCGACCGCGCAGGCCCGCCTGCTCTCGGAGCAGGACCGCGAGCGCTATGGCCGGGCCCTCGAAGCGGTCGAGCGCGGCAGGTTCGATCAAGCCCTGGCCGAGGCCGAAAAGGGCGGGTCGCCGCTGGCCCGCAAGCTGGTCGAATGGCTGGTCTATAGCGACGCGGCCAGCGAGGCAGAGTTCGACGAGCTTGTGGCCTTTCTGGACCAGAACCCCCATTGGCCGGGCATGACCGCGCTGCGCCGGAAAGCGGAAGAGGCGATGCCGGAGGATCTTGCAGCAGCCGAGGCCCTGCTCTGGTTCGACAAGCGCCGCCCGATCTCGGCCACCGGGATTCTGCGCTACGCCGAAGCGCTGGAGGCGGCCGGCCGCAGCGAGGAGGCGACGGCCCAGATCCGCCGGGCCTGGACGCGCCACGACCTGACCGAGGCGCAGGAGCGCGCGGTCCTCCAAGGCTATCAGCCGGTCCTGCAGACGCGCGACAACGTCAACCGCCTCGACCGTCTCTTGTGGAAGCGGCGCGTCGGGCCGGCGCGCCGCCAGGCGCGCCGGGTGGGCTACGACTACGTCGCGCTGGCGGAGGCCCGGCTGCTGACCGCCCTGCGCCGCAAGGGGGCGCAGCAGGCCGTGAAGAAGGTCCCCGAAGCCCTGCGGGACGACCCCGGCCTGGTCTACGAGCGCGCCCGCTGGCATCGGCGCAAGCGGGATTACGAGGGTGTCATCGCCTACCTCGACCCGCCGCGCCCGGAAGCGCCCTATCCCAAGACCTGGTGGTCGCTGCGCCGCTGGGCGGCGCGCGAGGCGATCGAGCGGAAGGATTACGAGGTCGCCTACCGCATCGCCAGCAGTCACGGGTTCGAACGCGGGGTCGGCTACGCCGAGGGCGAATGGCTGGCCGGCTGGGTCGCCCTGAGTTTCCTCGACGACGCGAAGCTCGCCTATCAGCACTTCACCCGCCTCTACCACAACGTGACCACCGGGGTCAGCCGGGCGCGCGGCGCCTTCTGGGCCGGCGAGGCGGCAGAAGCCAAGGGCGACACGAAGTGGGTCAAGCACTGGCGACGGATCGCCGCCAACCTCTCGGCGACCTTCTACGGTCAGATGGCGGCCGAGCGGCTCGGCCAGAGGACCCTCAGGGTCGACCTGCCGGAGCCGCTGGAACCGGACGACGCGGCACACAAAAGCTTCCACCAGCGCGAGCTGGTCCGCGTTGTCCGGGTTCTGGGCGAGCTGGAGCAGGCAAATGTCCAGAAGCGCTTCTTCCTGCATCTGATCGGGCGGGCCGAAGACGCGAGCGACTACCTGCTGACCGCGCGGCTGGCGGCGGCTCAGAATCGTCCTGATCTCGCCCTGCGGACCGCCAAGGCGGCGCGCAATAAGGGCATTATCCTGCGCGAGCACCTCTATCCCGCCCCGCGCATCGAGATCGTCAAGGACCTCGATCCCAGGCTGGTCTACGCCCTGATCCGCCAGGAGAGCGGGTTCTACACGGCGGCGAAGAGCCACGCCGGGGCGCGCGGCCTGATGCAGCTCATGCCGGCGACCGCCAAGCGGGTGGCGCGCCGGCTCAAGGTCTCCTACGACCGGCGCAAGCTGACCGAGGACCCGGACTTCAACCTCCGCCTGGGTCAGGCCTACATCAAGACGCTGCTGGAGCGTTTCGACGGCTCCTACATCCTCGCCTTGGCCGGCTACAACGCCGGACCCAAGCGTGTCGACGAGTGGCTCGCGGAGAACGGCGATCCGCGCGACCCGGATGTCGATCCGATCGAGTGGATCGAGCGCATTCCCTTCTCGGAAACCCGGAACTACGTGCAGCGCGTGCTCGAGTCCGTTCCCGTCTACAACGCCCGCCTGGCGGCCGAGGAGCTGGCCATCCGTCCAGAGTGGATCGACGCGCCCTATCAGGGCGCCCTCTAGAACGCCCGCCAGGCGGCTTGCCGGGCCTGGCGCCACGACCGGTATCGTGCCGGCCCGGGCGGGGCACTTTCCGATTGCCTTCCAGGGCTGGAGACGCATTCTTGAGCAGCCGCGCCGGTGATCCGAGGATCGGGCCGGCGGGATTGCGAGGACGGGACAGGGATGAGTAATCCGGCTTTCTCAGACATCGGCGCCTGCGTCTTCGACGCCTACGGGACGCTGTTCGATGTCCACTCGGCCGTGGCCCGCGGCGGCGGCGCGCTCGGCCAGAAGGCCCAGGCCGTGTCGGATCTCTGGCGTCAGAAGCAGCTGGAGTACACCTGGTTGCGCAGCCTGATGGGGGCCCACGCGGACTTCTGGCAGGTCACGGAGGAGGCCCTGGCATTCGCCCTCCAGGCCCACGCGGCCGAGGATCCGGCGCTTCAGGCGCGGCTCATGGAACTCTACCTGACGCTCGACGCCTACGATGACGTTTCGGACTGCCTGGACCGCTTGCGCGCAGGCGGCAAGGCGACCGCGATCCTTTCCAACGGGTCGCCACGCATGCTCGAGGCGGCCGTCACCTCCGCCGGGATCGCCGGTCTGCTGGACCACTGCCTGTCGATCGAGTCCGTCGGCGTCTACAAGCCCGACGGACGCGTCTATCAGTTCGCGGTAGACCAGCTGGCGGTTCCGGGCGAACGAATCGCCTTCATCTCGACCAACGCCTGGGACGCCTCCGGGGCGGCGCATTTCGGCTTCCGGGTCGCGTGGATGAACCGTTTCAACAAGCAGCCCGACCGTCTGCCGGGGACGTTCTCGGCCATCATCCACTCTCTGGCAGACCTGCCGCCCCTGCTGGGCCTCTGACCGGCGCGCCATGACGGACGAGGCACCAGAATACCGCGAACGATGGGTGACCGCCCAGGACGGTCTGCGGCTCTATCTGCGCGACTACGGGTCGCCGCAGGCGCCGGGGACGCCGGTGCTCTGCCTCGGCGGCCTCGTGCGCAATTCCAAGGACTACCACACCCTGGCCAGGCGCCTGGCGGCGCACCGCCGTGTGCTCTGCCCGGATTACCGCGGCCGAGGCCTCTCCGACCGCGATCCGGATTGGCGCAACTACCGGGCCGAGGTCTACGCCGCCGATATCCTGCAGATCCTGTTCGCTTCAGGCGTACACGGCGTGGTCGTCTGCGGCACCTCGCTGGGCGGCATTATCGCCATGGGTCTCTCCGTGCTGGCGCCCACCATGCTGTCCGGGGCGATCCTGAACGATATCGGCCCGGAGGTGGACCTCGACGGCATGGACCGGATCTTGGTCTACGTGGAGCGCGAGCAGATCGTGGACGACTGGGACAGCGCCGTGGTCCACGTCAAGGAGCTCTACGCGCAGTTCTCGCTCAACAGCGAGGAGAAGTGGCGGCACTTCGCGGAGGCCACCTTCCGGCGCAAGGAGGACGGCCGCCTGCATCAGGACTGGGACCCCGCGATTGCCCATGCGCTGCGCAAGACGCGCAACGGGCTGCCCGACCTCTGGCCCTACTTCCGGGGACTGCGTCATCTGCCGGTGCTCGCGATCCGCGGCATGCTGTCGGATATCCTGAAACAGGACACCTTCGACCGCATGGCGGAGGAGAAGCCGGACCTGATCCGGCTCGCCGTCGAGGGCGTCGGCCATACGCCCGCTCTGGATGAAGAGCCGGCGCTGCCCGAGATCGAACGCTACCTGGATCTGGTCGATGCCGGTCACGCCGGGGCGGCGATGAAGACCGGGACCGGAACGGCATGAACGAGGATCGCGGGACGGCGCCTGGTTTCGCCGAGATCGAAGCCGCCGCGCGGCGGCTGGCGGGCGTCGCCGAGGAGACCCCCCTGCTCCGCTCCGCCGCCCTCGACGAGCTGGCCGGTGCCGAGGTGCTGCTCAAGCCCGAGATGCTGCAGCGTACGGGCTCCTTCAAGTTCCGCGGCGCATACAACCGGATCGCGCAACTCTCCGAAGCGGAGCGCTCGGCCGGCGTCGTCGCCTTCTCTTCGGGCAACCACGCCCAGGGCGTGGCCGCCGCCGCCGCGCTGCTGGACACGCCGGCGACGATCGTGATGCCGGCCGACGCCCCCGCGATCAAGATCGAGAACACGCGGGGCTACGGTGCCGAGGTGCTGTGCTACGACCGCTACCGCCAGGAGCGCGAAGCGGTCGCCGCCGAGATCGTCGCCGAGCGCGGCGCGACCCTTGTCCGGCCCTACGACGACCGGGACATCATCGCCGGCCAGGGCACCTGCGGCCTGGAGATCGCCCGCCAGGCGGAGCACCAGGGCGGCGCCGTGGACCTGCTGCTGGTGTGCTGCGGCGGCGGCGGTCTGGTCTCGGGCATCGCCCTGGCGTTCGGCGAGCTGAGCCCGGCAACCGAGATATTCGCGGTCGAGCCGGCGGGCTTCGACGACACGGCGCGCTCGCTCGCCGCCGGCGAGAGGCTCGGGAACGACCCCGAGGCCCGCTCGTTCTGCGACGCCCTGCTCGCGGCGCGGCCCGGCGCCGTGACCTTCGAGATCAACCGTCAGCGGCTGGCCGGGGGTCTCGTGGTCAGCGACGCCGAGGTCGCCCAGGCCATGGCCTTTGCCTTTCGCGTCCTGAAACTGGTGGTCGAGCCGGGCGGCGCCGTTGCCCTCGCGGCACTGCTGAGCGGCAAGGCCCGCGCCCGCGGGAAGCGGGTCGGCGTTGTGCTATCGGGCGGAAACGTGGACCCGGAGACCTTCTGCGCCGCGATCGGCCGCTGAACCGCGGCCCAGGCGCGGGCTAGGCCTCGTCCGCTGCGCTGAAGTCGGCGTCCGCGCCGGCGACCGCCGCCAGCTTGGCGGCCGGCTCGGTCTTGGCCTGTCGGCGTTTCAGATTGCCTTCCACGGTCGCGCCCATCTCGATCTCGAGGCTTTCGTGGATCACGTCGCCAGTGACCTTCGCGCTCTTGGTCAGAACGACGTTCTCGGCCGAGAGCTCGCCGACCACCGCACCCGAAATGCGCAGCTGCTTGGCCGAGATCGAACCCTCTACCTTGGCGTTCTCGCCGATGGTCAGCGAATCGCTGTCGACGTCCCCGATCAGGGTGCCGTCGAGTTGGATGTCTCCCTTGGTGATCAGGTTGCCGTTGATGACCAGATCGGCACCGATGATCGAAGGCGTAGCTGCCGGCATAGCGCTGTTATCCTTTGAAGACGTGTTTTCCAGCCTGGAGGAACTTCATGGGATCGAGGGGCTTGCCTCTCAGCTGCACCTCGTAGTGGACGTGCGGGCCCGTGCTGCGCCCGGAGCTGCCCAGCAGGCCGATTTTCTCGCGGTGCCCGACCTTCTGGCCGACCTTGACCAGGATCTTCCTGAGATGGGCGTAGCGGGTCCGGATGCCGTGACCATGGTCGACCACGATCACGCGACCGAAGCGGCCCTTCCAACCGGCGAAGACGACCTTGCCCGGCGCCGTGACCATCACCGGGGTGCGCATCGGCGCCGCGAGGTCGAGGCCGTAGTGCCTGGAGACTCGCCCGTTCACCGGGTCGCGCCGCTTGCCGAAGGTGCTGGTGATGCGGAACTGGTCCAGGGGCGAGGTCAAGGGGATGCTGCGGACGACCTCCTGAAGACCCTCCCAGCGGTCCATCTGCAGGTCGAGCATAGCGATCGAAGCCTGGAGCGAGTGGAGCGGATCCTGCTCGACAACGAAATCGCCCGGAATGAAGGGGCCGCCCTGGCCACTGACTTGGCTCTCTCCGCCCGCGCTGGCGAGCAGCGATTCGATGTCCAGGCCGGTCATGGCCACGGTCTGCTCGAAGGCGTCGATCGACACCAGGGTGCGCTCCGACAGGCGGTCGACGATCGATTGCTGGGTCTCGCGCATGTCGACCAGGCGCTGTTCAAGGCCCGCGATGCGGGTCTGCAGTTCGTTGCGCTCGACGACCACCTGGTCGCTGCGGTCGCGCATCGCGGCGAGCGCCTCTTCGAGACTCACGATTTGGGCGTTCAGGCCTCCGGTCGTCAGGTCGGCCTGGGTGACCTGGCGCTCGAGCTCGGCGACCTGCTCGGTCAGAGCCCCGCGCTCCTCGATCAGCTCGTCGCGCTCACTCGAGGTCTCGGTCAGCTGCTGGCCGAGGTCTTCCATGGCGGAGGACAGCTGGTTGTTCTCCTGGCTGACCTCGGCGATCTCCTTGTCGGTCCGGTTCAGGTCGCGCACCAGGCGGCGGCGCGCCTCCTCGAGGCCGCGCAGCTCCGCGTCATCCGGCGCGAGGACCGCCGACAGCTTGGACAGCCTGTCCTCGAGCTCGGCGGTCCCGCCGAGGGTCTGCGACAGCTCGGTCTGGAAGGTATCGAGACGGCGGCGCAGCCCTTCGCGCGCCAGCAGGATCCGCGCCCGCTCGCTCTGGGATTCGCGCAGCTCGCTGCGCAGCGAGGACAGCTCGTCGAAGGCCTCCTCGCCCCGGGCCAGGAGCGACAGCAGGTAGTCCTGGTTCTCCTCGAGGTTGCGCGTGATCTGCGTGAATTCCTCGTGGTAATCCGAGACCTCGCTCAGCAGGTCGACGTAGGCCAGACGCTGGCGCTCGATCTCGGTCTCCTTGCCGGAGACGATGGTCTGGTGGAAGGCGACCGTGAGACTGGAAAAGGCGATCCATACGAAGGCCACGGTCAACATGGCCGCCGCGGAGATCTGCAGCTTTCGGGATATCCGGAGGTAGCGAACCCGCCCGTCCGACCTCAGGAAGAGTTCACGCTCGACGAACAAGCGATCGGACAGATTGGCTACTCTCTGTTGAAGGCTGTGGCTCACAAGGTTCGTCCTCTTCTCATGCTTCGGCCACCCCTTCTGGGCGGCGGCCTTGCCGTCACCGCTGGTTGGGCGTCGTGGTCGGTCCGACTTCTTGGGCTTGCCTTTCGTTGGCGAAGAGGACATCGGTGCAACCCCCGCGGTAAAGCTCAACAGCCTGATTATTCAACCGCTGACGGCGGCCGGGGCGGGCGTTGCCAGTGCACCGCGCGCCTGACCGCGTTTTCCAGTTGTTTCCGGCGGTTAGCCTATTGATGGCGGGCGTCTCAAGCAAGCGGTTACGAAGCTCTGCTGTCATTCGGAACACGCTCAACTCGTCCTCGTTCCCTGGGTGTGATCCCAGTAAAAGCATAGAGTTATAAAAATTGATTAACCTCTTTTCCCCAACGACAGGGCCACGAAATTGACACACCCGTCGCTTTTGAAACGGTCAACCGAGGCCTGCCGGAAAAGCGACTCCGGATTCCGCCGGCGCGCGGCCCTGAACCGGTCGGCGGCGGCGACCGAGGGAGACCTTGGTTAACTCTATCTTAAGTTGCCGCTTTCGGCGAGACTCGACCGCTCTCGATAGCCCTCTACCTGCTCCAGCAGGGCCGCGACGGCCCGGCCCGGCGAGTCTTGCGCCATCACCGAGCCGATAACCGCGAGACCCGCGGCCCCTGCCTCCAGGCAGGCGGCGGCGTTGCCGGCGGCAATCCCGCCCAGGGCCACGATCGGCAGCCGCGACCGCCGGGTCAGCTCCCGCAGGCCTTCGAGTCCCGCCGTCGGGCCGTAACCGGGCTTGCTGAGGCTGGGGAACACAGGACTGAAGGTGACGTAGTCGGCGCCACCCTTCGCAGCTGCCTGGGCCTCCGTGTCGTCGTGAGCGGACAGGCCGATCAGCGCCGTCGGGCCGAGGGCCAGCCGCGCCGCGGCCGCGTCGCCCGACCGGTCGAGGTGTAGGCCCCGCGCAGCTCGGGCGGCCGCCCCGACGCCGTGGCCGTGCACCGTCACCAAGGCGTTCGAACCCTCGGCCAGCGCCGTCAGCCGCCGAAGCAAGGCGAGGCGCTCGGGCTCGGGCAGATCCTTGTCGCGCAGGCTGAGCCAGCGGCAGCCGGCCGCAAAGATCTCCTCGGCGACCGCCTCGAGCGGGCGTTTCGCCGCCCGCCGGTCCGTGATCACCAGCAGCGGCGGGTCCGGCAGTCTCACGTTCCGATCAGCCCGAGCTGGGGGCTGGAGGGATCGGCGTATGCGCGCCTCGGGATCCGCCCGGCCAGCCGGGCCGCCCTACCCGCTTCGACGGCCTTGCGCATCGCCCCGGCCATTCGAACCGGGTCGTGGGCCCGCGAAACCGCGGTGTTGAGCATGACGGCGTCGCAGCCGAGCTCCATCGCCAGCGCCGCGTCGGAAGCGGTGCCCACGCCGGCGTCCAGGATCACCGGCACGGGGCTGCGCTGGACGACCAGCTCGATGTTGTAGGGGTTGCATATCCCCATGCCCGAGCCGATCGGCGAGCCCAGGGGCATGACGGCGGCGCAGCCGATGTCGGCCAGGGTCTGGCAGACCACCGGGTCGTCGGTGCAGTAGGGCAGCACGGTGAAGCCGTCCTTAACCAGGAGCTCCGCCGCCTCGATCAGCTGGGCTACGTCGGGATAGAGCGTCTCGCGGTCGCCGATCAGCTCGAGCTTGACCCAGTCGGTTTCCAGCGCCTCGCGCGCCAGCTGCGCGGTCAGCACCGCGTCGCGCACGGTCGCGCAGCCCGAGGTGTTCGGCAGCAGGACGTAGCGGTCGCCGAGCAGGTCGACGAGGGACTCCGCGTAGCCTTCGAGGCTGATGCGGCGGATCGAGGCGGTCACCACCTCGGCCCCGCTCGCCCCGAGCGAGTCCAGCAGCACCTGCTGGTTGGAGAAATGCCCGCTGCCCATGATGAGGCGGGATTCAAAGCTACGGTCACCGATCTTAAGCGGATCCGACATGGCTGGCACTCTTCGCGTATCCAGGCGGGGACCTCATCCCCCGGAGAAAGGCTTAACGATCTCGATCCTGTCGCCGTCGGCCAGCGCCGTATCGGGCCAGGCCCGGCGCGGCACCACGGCACCGTTGCGCGCAACGGCTAGGCCGGCGCGCTCCGTCTCCAGCCGCTCGTCCCGCAGCAGCTCGAGGACCGTCGCCGCGCGCAGCGTCCTGGTCTCGCCGTTCACGGTGATCGTCCCGCTCACGATGAGGCCCCCGCCACCCGCGCGACCGGCGACCCTCCGGCCGGGTCCGCGAAGCGTTCGGCGCCAAAGGGCAGCAGCGCGTCGGCGATCTCGCCGGTCAGGACGTAGCGGCTGACCGCGTCGGCGGTAACCGGCGCCAGGAGGATACCGTTGCGGTGATGGCCGGTCGCGATCACCAGGCCCTCCAGGGCGCTGGGCCCCAGGATCGGCGCGTCGTCGCGGCTCGTCGGCCGGTGGCCGACCCAGATCTCCTCGACCGGCAGCTCCTCGATCGCCGGCACCGCACGCCAGGCAGCCTCGAGCAGGGCGAACAGCCCGCCGGCCGTCAGCCGGTCGTCGAAGCCTTTCTCCTCGACCGTGGCGCCGACGATCAGGCGCCCGTCGCGGCGGGGCACGAGGTAGATCCCCGGCGCCCAGAGCACGTGATGAAGAAGCGGCGCCGCTGGGTCCATGGCGAGCGCCAGCATCTGGCCCTTGACCGGCCGCACCGGCGGTCGAAGGTGCTCGGGCAGGCCCGCGAGATCGCGCGACCAGGCGCCCGCGGCGAGCACAACGAGATCGGCAGGAACCGAATGGTTCTCGAGGCTTACGCCGCGAACCCTGCCGCCCGCGTGATCCAGGCCGGTAACCGGGGCCCGCTCGTGGAGCCGGCCGCCGGCGCGAGAAAAGGCGGTCTTCAGCGCCTCCGCCAAGGCGCGGTTGTCGACCTGGTGATCGCGCGGCGAGAAGACCCCGGCGGTGGTACCGGGTACCAGATAGGGCTCGCGGCGGCGCGCCTCGCGGCCCGAGAGCCAGTGCAGCTCGACCCCGAGCCCGGTCTGAAACTCGAAGGACGAGCGCAGGCGGGCGGCGTCGTCCCGGTTGAGCGCGACCACCAGAGTGCCTTCGTCTCGGTAGCCGATGTTCCGGCCCGAAGCCTGCTCCAGATCGCTGGCGAAACCAGGCCAGAGCTCCTGGCTCCAGCGGGTCAGCGCGAGCAGGGCCTCCTCGCCCGGCTCGGTCTCAACCCCAGCGGCGAGCATGCCGGCCGCCGCCCAGGTCGCGCCGCGCCCCGCCTCGCCACGGTCGAAGACCTCGACCGGGCACCCGGCCTCGGCCAGGCGCCAGCCGATGCCGAGGCCGGCCACGCCGCCGCCGATGATCGCCACGCGCGGGCGGTCTGTTCGCTTGGATGAGGATAGCTTCGCGTTCACGAGGCTCCCTTCGCTGGCATAATCCAGATCAGGTTCAATGGGTGTGTTCTCAGCCGGCACGAAAGCGCTCGGCACCCCAGCCATTGTGGTAAAAAGGGTACACCAAGTAACGCGCTCAAAGAAAGCGCCTCGGATAAGCCCCTACAAAGGCCCGGGCTTTGGTATTACACTCTAGGTTTGTCGCAATGCGGTCGGGTTCAAGCGGGACGCCCTCGACGACCGAACATTTGCGGCCATAAGACCTGGTTTCGACCGGCGCCGCGCCGGCCCAGGCGCCGCCCGCGTCCGAAACCAGAACAGCCACGTCGGGCCTGCGGGGCGGCGTGCGATATCGCACCCCGCCAGGGCCCGGCCGCCGGGAAAGGAGGCCAGGCCATGAAGGTGCGTGATTTGTTGACCGCTAAGGGAGACGAGGTCGCGACGACCAGTTCGGACGCGACCATCGAAACGGTTCTGCACAGGCTGAAGTTGGAAGGGGTCGGCGCGCTCGTAGTAAGCGACGACGGTCGGTCGGCCGCGGGCATCATCTCCGAGCGGGATATCGTCCGAGGCCTGCCCGAGCACGGCGCGGCCCTGCTGCAGATGAAGGTCGCCGACCTGATGACCACCGACGTCAAGACCTGCGGCCCGGACGCGAGCGTCGAGGAGATCATGGGTGAGATGACCCGTAGCCGGATCCGGCACCTGCCGGTCATGGCGGAAGGCAAGCTCGCCGGTATCGTCAGCATCGGCGACGTGGTGAAGAACCGGCTCGAGGAGCTGGAGACCGAGACCCACGTCCTGCGCGACTACATCGTCGGCAGGGCCTGACGGCCGCTCAGACGCCGAGGTATCGCTGCGCGACCGCGGGTTCGGCCCGCAGGGCGCTGGAATCGCCGGACCAGACCACCCTGCCCTTCTCCATGATGTAGTGGCGGTCCGCGAGCGCGCAGAGATCGGCCAGGTTCTTGTCGATCACCAGGATCGACTGCCCCTCGGCCTTGAGCCGACGGAGACAGGCCCAGATCTCCTGGCGGACCAGCGGCGCCAGGCCCTCTGTCGCCTCGTCCAGGATCAGCAGCGCTGGATTGGTCATGAGCGCCCGGCCGATCGCGAGCATCTGCTGTTCGCCGCCGGAGAGCGTGCGGCCGAATTGCGCCGCGCGCTCCTTCAGGCGGGGGAAGAGGCCGTAGACCCGCTCCTCGGTCCAGGCGCGCCGGCCGTCCGGCCCGGGCCGCGCCGTCGCCACCAGGTTCTCGTGGACGGTCAGCGTGGGGAACACTTGGCGCCCCTCCGGCACCAGCCCGAGACCGCGCTGCGCCGCCCGGTGGCTCGGCAGACGGTCGAGGCGGTCCCCCAGGAAGGTGACCGTGCCGGCGATCGGCCGCAGCATCTGCAGGATCGCCTTCACGGTGGTGGTCTTTCCCATGCCGTTGCGGCCCATCAAGGTCACGACCTCGCCCGCGCCGACCGCCAGATCGACCCCGAAGAGGACCTGGCTGCGGCCGTAGCCGGCCTCGAGCCCTTCGACGGCGAGGATCATGCCGGCTCCCCAAGATAGGCTTCCCGCACGGCCGGGTCGGCGCGCACGGCGGCTGGCGGGCCGCTCGCGATGACCCGGCCGTAGACCAGCACGGTGATGCGGTCGGCCAGTGCGAAGACGGCGTCCATGTCGTGCTCGACCAGCAGCATGGCGGCCCGCGATTTGAGCGTGCGCAGGAGCTCGACCATCCGTGCGGTGTCGGCACCGCCCATCCCCGCCATGGGCTCGTCGAGCAGCAGCAGTTTCGGCTCAACCGCGAGCGCCATGGCAATCTCCAGGAGGCGGTGCTCGCCGTGGGACAGGATCGCGGCCGGCGCGCTGGCCCGGGCACCGAGACCGACCCGTTCCAGCATCTCGCGCGCCGGCTCGCGCAGCGCCGGATCGCGGCGCGCCGGGCGCCAGAACCGGAAGCTCCGGCCGCTGCGCGCCTGGATCGCGAGAGCGACGTTGTCCTCGGCGGAAAAGCTTGGAAAGATCGAGGTGATCTGGAAGCTGCGCGCCAGGCCGAGCCGGGCCCGCCGGTGGCTCGCCAAGGCTGTCACGTCCCGGCCGTGGAACCAGATCCGGCCCTCGTCGGGCGCGATTTCACCGGCGAGTTGGGCGATCAGCGTCGTCTTGCCGGCGCCGTTCGGCCCGATGACCGCGTGAATCTCTTGCGCAGCGACCTCGAGCGACAGGGAATCGCTGGCGCGGATCGCGCCGAAGCTCTTGCTGAGGCCTTCGACCCGAAGAACCGGCTCAGCCATGACCGCCCCGCCGTCCGGCCAGCCAGCCGTGCAGGCCGCCCCGGGCGAAGAGCACGACCAGCAGCAGCAGCGGCCCGAAGACCGCCATCCAATGCTCGGTGTAGGAAGAGATGACCGTCTCGAGAAAGACAAAGGCGGCGGCGCCGAGCACCGGCCCGATCAGCGACCCCATGCCGCCGAGTATGACCATGACCAGGATCTCGCCCGAGCGGGTCCAGGCGAGGAGCGCCGGCGATACGAATCCGTCCAGGTCGACCATGAGGCTGCCCGCCAAGGCGCCGCCGACGGCCGAGATGACGAAGCAGCAGAGGCGGTAGGGATAGGGATCGAAGCCGAGAGAGCGCAGTCGGGCCTCGTTCTGCCTGGCCGCCTGAATCACCATGCCGAAGCGGGAGTCCACGAGGCGCTTGCAGACGCCGAGATAGACCAGTAGCAGCGAGAGGCAGACGAAGTAGAAGGCGAGATCGGATTCCAGCTCGGCCCCGAACAGGCGGCCGCGCTGGAACAGGGAGAGGCCGTCCTCGCCGCCGTAGCGCTGAAACGAGATGAAGAGATAGAACAGCATCTGGGCGAAGGCGAGCGTGATCATGATGAAGTAGACGCCACTGGTGCGCAGGCAGAGCGCGCCGATCACGAGCGCGGCCGGCACCGCGACCGCCACGGCGCCGAACCAGAAAACCAGGACCTGGTCGCTCCCCGGCAGGGTGAGCGGCCAGGTCAAGACCGCGCTGCCCTCGAAGGCATGGAACGAGAGGGCACCGGTCACGTAGCCGCCAATGCCGAAGAACGCGGCGTGGCCGAGGGACACCATGCCGCCGTAACCGAGGATCAGGTTGAGGCTGACCGCCGCCAGCGCGAAGATCACGACCCTGCTGAGCAGCCCGATGTAGTAGGGCTCGTCGAACGCCGCGGCGATCAGCGGCGCCGCCACGAGAGCGGCGACAACGACGGCGGCGACGGTGGTCGGCCGATCGAGCCGAGCACCTCTAGCCATTGGCCGGGAACAGTCCCCTGGGGCGCAGGACCAGGACCAGCGCCATCAGGATGTAGATCGCCATGGAGGCCAGGGAGGCCCCGACGCCGTTGGCGGCTGACGGGTCCATGAAGAGGCCGAAGAGACTGGGCAGAAAGGCGCGTCCCAGGGTATCGACCAGGCCGACCAGCAGCGCCGCGATCAGCGCGCCCTTGATCGAGCCGATGCCGCCGATGACGATGACGACGAAAGTCAGGATGAGGATGCCCTCGCCCATACCGACCTCGACCGACTGAAGCGGCCCGATCAACGCGCCGGCCAGACCGGCCAGCATCGCGCCGAGCGCGAAGACCAGGGTGTAGAGAAGACGAATGTCGACGCCCATGGCGGCGACGATCTCCCGCGACGTCGCGCCGGCGCGAATCAGCATGCCGAGACGCGTCTTGCCGATCAGGAGATAGAGCAGGAGCGCGACCGCCGCGCCGACCAGAATGATCGCCAGGCGATAGGCCGGATAGGGCGCACCGGGAATGATCTCGACCGACCCCGAGAGCCAATGCGGAATGGTCAGGTAGAGCGGCTGCGCGCCCCAGAGCATCTTCGCCGCTTCGTTGAAGAACAAAATCAGGCCGAAGGTCGCGAGCACCTGGTCCAGGTGATCGCGGTCGTAGAGCCGCCGCAAGGCGACGATCTCGACGGCGGCGCCGACCAGGGCCGCGGCCGGCAGCGCGGCGAGCAGACCGAGCAGAAAGGATCCGGTCCAGTCGGTCACGCTCGCGCAGACGTAGGCACCGACCATGTAGAGGGACCCGTGGGCCAGGTTGATCAGGTTCATGATGCCGAAGACCAGCGTCAGGCCGGCCGCCATGAGAAACAGCATCATGCCGAACTGGAGACCGTTCAGGATCTGTTCGGCAAGCAGCAGCCAGGACATGGGGGACGGCCTCTGAATGGGGCGCGCTACGGCGAGGGCGCCAGGATAGGCCCAAGCTGCAAGCTTTCAACAGCTTGTGGAAGCCTTTCGCCCGGACCTAGACTGGTTTCCGGCGGTGATGGAGGAGTTCGAGGGCCATGACCGAAGAACCAAAGCGCGCGTTGATCGAGGGCCGGCCGGCCCTCCTGGTGATCGATATCCAGGAAGGCAGCTTCCATTCCAGCGAAGATGCCGCGATCCCTCATATGCCGGGCTATGCCGAGCGCATGAACCGTGCCCTCGCCATGATCGAGAAGGCCCGTGCCTGCGGGGTCCCGGTGATCTTCGTTCAGGAGGCGCACCGCAGGGACCTCGTCGATTTCGGCCGTGAGCTTGATGGGGTCGAGGACGTTCATTGCCTGGAAGGAAACGCCGGTACGGAGTACGCAGCGCGCCTGGGTGTCGGCGCCGAGGACTACACCATTCGCAAGCGCCGCTATTCCTGTTTCTTCGGCACCGACCTGGAGATCCTGCTCAAGGGCCTGGGCGCCCAGACGCTGATCATGGTCGGCGGTTTGACCGATGTCTGCGTCCACTACACCTTCGTCGATGGCCATCAGCACGACTACTTCTGCCGGGTGGTCGAAGACTGTGTCGCCGGATCCAGCGAGGCGGCGCACGAGGCATCGCTGCGCGCCATGGCGTATCTTCAGCATGGCGCCAGACGCAGCCTCGATGAAGTTGTCGCGGCGATCGAAAGCTATGCGGGATCCGCGCATCGGCTCGAGAAAAGCACGCTTTGACGGCCAAGCCGGGGCGCCTGAAGTAAAATCACGGCTCTTTTCTCTGCACCACACACGTTTTCATAGAAGAGATGGATAGTAGATCTGTTTCTACTCGAACACTTGTATTGGATTGTAGATAAAAATTTTTCACACGGTCCCATCGCAAGAATTACTTTCCGAATTAAGAAAGACGCAAGCACGGGTCCGTAAGTTCGGGGCTCCCTTTCACGCCGCGGGACCCGTCGGACGCGATGAACCGAGCTTCGCTTTGCAAGGCCGCCTTTGCCGTCACGGTCGCGGCGCTCTGGCTGTCCGGCTGTTCAGCGCGGGTGCACACGCCCTATGTCGCCGGAGTCGAAACGCCGCGGCTGGTGCCCGCAGCGCTCGGCCCCAGCCGCTACGACTACAAGGCCAGCTTCGCCGCGCCTACCGTCGAGGCGGAGGGCGAGACCGAAGGCTATGAGGTCAGAGCCTTGGCGTGGCCCGCGACCGGCGGGAACGGCCAGGAAGGAAACCTGGTGACCGCGCGATACTACAGGAGCACGTCAACCGGCGAGAAGCCCCTGATCATCATTCTGCCGATCTGGGGCAAGTACACCTTTCCCTCGAACACCCTGGCCTCGCACGTAATGGACAGAAGCGGTGGCGAGGTCGAGATCCTTCAGGTGCACGGCGAGAACTTCCTGTTCGATTGGGAGGGCAACGCAGCCGCCGTCAGCGAGGCAGAGTTCTTCGACCGGATGGATCGCAACGTCGTCCGGATGATCAATACCGTGAACGACATCCGCCGGATCGTCGACTGGGCGCGACGGCAACCGGGCATCGACCAGGACCGCATCGGCCTGGTCGGGTTCTCGGTCAGCGCGGTCGCCGCGAGCCTGACCCTGGCGCACGAACCGCGCCTCGGCGCCGGGATCCTGGTCATGGGCGGCGCTGACCTGCCCGGCGTGTTCTCGGCCTGCGACAGCATGCTGGAAGATCTGCGCACCGCGGCCATGGAACGCTTCGGCTGGAGCGTCGAGGAATACCGCGAGAGGATCGAAGGGCCGCTCGCGCCGATCGAACCGGGCCGCTACCGCACGCGAATCGACCCGCGGCGGATCCTGATCATCGAAGCGGAGCACGACACCTGCATGCCGCGCCCCGGCCGCGAGCAGCTCAGGCAGGCCATGGGCCAGCCGGAGCGAATCGCCTATCTCTACGATCACAAGATGGCCTTCATGTCGATGACCTTCCTCGGAGCCGGCACCCTCCAGGAAGAGGTCTACCGCTTCGTGGAAAAGACCTTCATTCCCGGCGCCCCGGCCGAGCTTATACAGGCCGACCGCACCGGCAACGCGCCCGGCGGCTATTGAGCCGCAGACCGTGGCAGGCTTCTGCCCCAGCCTGATCAGCCCGGGTGCGGCTCAGACGTAACCGCCCTTCTTCAGGTACGTGATCACCTGGTCGGCCAGCGCTTCGACATCGTGATCGGCGCTTTTCAGCACGATCTCCGCCTGCTCCGGCGGCTCATAATCGGAGTCCACGCCGGTGAAATTCTTGATCTTTCCCGCCCGGGCCCGCTTGTAGAGGCCCTTGGGATCGCGCGATTCGCAGACATCCAGGGGCGTGTCCATGAAGACCTCGATGAACTCGTCCGCCTCAACCAGCTCGCGGGCCATGCGCCGCTCGCTGCGGAACGGCGAGATGAAGGACACCAGAACGACGGTGCCGGCGTCGACGAAGAGCCTGGCGACTTCGCCGACCCTGCGGATGTTCTCAACCCTGTCGTGGTCGGTGAAGCCCAGGTCCCGGTTCAGGCCGTGGCGCACGTTGTCGCCGTCCAGCAGATAGGTGTGGCGGCCCATGGCCAGGAGCTTCTGTTCGACCCGGTTGGCGGCGGTCGACTTTCCCGATCCCGAGAGGCCGGTGAACCAGAGCACGCAAGGCTTCTGGGTCTTCTGCCGGGCGCGGGTGGTCTTGTCCACGGCCATCTCGTGCCAGGTCAGGTTGGTCGCCCGGCGCAGGCCGAAGTCGATCATGCCCGCGCCCACCGTGGCGTTGGTGAAGCGGTCGATCAGAATGAAACTTCCCGTATCCCGGTTCTCGGCATAGGGATCGAAGGCGATCGACCGGTCTAGGCTGAAGTTGCAGTAGGCCACCTCGTTCAGCTCGAGGGTCTTGGCCGCAACATGTTCCAGGGTATTGACGTTGATCTTGTAACGCAGGTCGGTCACGGCGGCGGTCGCACCGCAGGTGCCCGCCTTCATGAGGTACTGGCGCTCTGGCAGCATGGGGTCGTCGTGCATCCAGAGCAGATGCGCCGCGAACTGATCGGTGTGCTGGGCCGGCCGCGCACTCTCGGCGATGACATCGCCCCGGCTGACGTCGATGTCGTCGGCCAAGACCAGCGTCACGGCCTGTCCGGCGCGGGCTTCCTCGAGATCGCCTTCGGCGGTCACGATGCGGGTGACCGTACTCGACCGCTCGGCCGGGCAGACCACCACGGTATCGCCGGGCTTGATACGCCCCGAAGCGACGGTGCCGCTGTAGCCGCGGAACTCCGAATTCGGCCGGTTGACCCATTGAACGGGGAGCCGGAAAGGGCTGTCCACGCGGTCCGCGGCGACCGGAGCGGTCTCGAGCGATTGCAGCAGCGACGGCCCCTGGTACCAGGACATCGTCTTGCTGGCGGAGAAGACGTTGTCACCAGTCAGGGCCGATATCGGTATGGCACGGATATCGCCCAGCCCGATCTCGCCGGCGAAGGTCCGGTAGTCCGTCGCGATCTCCTCGAAGCGTTCCTGGTCGTAGTTCACCAGGTCCATCTTGTTGACTGCCAGGATCACCTGCCTGATCCCAAGCAGATTGACGATGTAGCTGTGGCGCCGGGTCTGGGTCAGAACACCCTTGCGCGCATCGACCAGAATGACGGCCAGGTCGGCGGTCGAGGCGCCGGTCGCCATGTTGCGCGTGTACTGCTCGTGGCCTGGCGTGTCGGCGACGATGAACTTGCGCTTGTCGGTCGAAAAGAAGCGGTAGGCGACGTCGATCGTGATGCCCTGCTCGCGCTCGGCCTGCAGGCCATCGACCAGAAGCGCCAAGTCGATCGATTCACCCTGGGTGCCGAACTTCTTGCTGTCGCTGCCCAGCGCCTCCAGCTGGTCTTCAAAGATCAGTTTGGTGTCGTAGAGCAGCCGACCGATCAGCGTCGACTTGCCGTCGTCGACGCTGCCGCAGGTGATGAAGCGCAGCAGGCTCTTCGCTTCCTGGGATTGTAGATAAGCGTCGATATCACTCTCGATCAGCGCCGAGGCGTGGGCCATCAGAAGTAACCCTCCTGCTTCTTCTTCTCCATCGAGCCGGCCTGGTCGTGGTCGATCACCCGTCCCTGGCGCTCGGAGGTCTTGGTCAGGAGCATCTCCTGGATCACTTCCGTTAAGGTGGTCGCGCGGGACTCCACGGCCCCGGTCAAGGGGTAGCACCCCAGAGTCCGGAAGCGGACCCACTTCATCTGCGGCTTCTCGCCCTCCTTGAGGGGGATGCGCTCGTCATCGACCATGATCTGGACGCCGTCGCGTTCGACCACCGGGCGCTCCTTGGCGAAATAAAGCGGCACGATGGGGATGTTCTCGAGGTGGATGTACTGCCACACGTCTAGCTCGGTCCAGTTCGACAGGGGGAAGACGCGGATGCTCTCGCCCCTGTTGATCCGCCCGTTGTAGAGGTTCCACAGCTCCGGCCGCTGCCTCTTCGGGTCCCAGCGATGATCCTGGGTACGGAACGAGAAGACCCGTTCCTTGGCGCGCGACTTCTCTTCGTCGCGCCGCGCCCCGCCGAAGGCCGCATCGAAGCTGTGCTGTTCCAGCGCCTGCTTCAGCGCCTGGGTCTTCATGACATCGGTGTGCAGCTGGGAACCGTGGGTGAAGGGCCCTACGCCCTGCGCCACGCCCTCATGATTGATGTGCACGATCAGCTCGAGGCCCTGTTCCTCGGCCAGCCGGTCGCGGAACGCGATCATCTCGCGGAACTTCCAGGTGGTATCGACGTGCAGCAGGGGAAAGGGAAGCTTTCCCGGATAGAAGGCTTTCAAGGCCAGGTGCAGCATCACCGCCGAGTCCTTGCCGATCGAGTAGAGCATGACCGGTTTGGCGAACTCCGCCGCGACTTCGCGGATGATATGTATGCTCTCGGCCTCGAGCCGCCGCAGATGGGTCAGGCGACCGGCATCGATAGGGTTGGCGACGCCGCCGCCCTTGCCGGCCGCGGCCTTGCTCACAGGCGAGGCAGCCGTGCCCCCGTCCTGACTTTCCTTTTCATCAAGCATGCTAGAACTCTCGGAACCGCCGGTTTCTTGAGGGTCGCATCCCGGTCACGCCAGAGCGGCGCCCGCGTGTACTCCATTTGACGGGAGCTTGCCAGCCCCTTTGATAACAAAGGATAACCGCCCCCGCGAACCGAACACTACCTTTGGTATTATTTACGACCAGGCTTTCGCCCGACCAAGGAAGCGACGCGTTCCAGCTCAGATAGTCGAAACTATTCGACAAACAATGGATTTAACGAGCCGGCCCTTTTGACTTTTTGGCCCCGGCCTTTAGACCTACGATGGCAATCCTAAGACAAAGCGCAGCGTGTCACGGTGCGCGCTCGGCGGGGGCGGAGTTCGATGCAGCGTCGATTGGCCGCGATCGTGGCGGCAGACATCCCGGAATTTGCCCGCCTAGTACGCGCAGACGAGGAAGGCACCCTCGCCGCCTTCAAGCGTCATCGGGTCGAGCTGGTCGACCCCAAGGTCACCGAGTTTCAGGGCCGGATCGTGCGCCTGCAGGGCGACGGCGCCATCGTCGAGTTTCCCAGTGTCGTGGCCGCAGTCACCTGCGCCTGGGATATCCAGTCGGCGATGGCCGATCGTAACGCGGACGTGCCGGCGAACCGCCGGATGCTGTTTCGCATCGGCGTCAACCTCGGCGAGATCATCGTCGAGGGCGACAGAATCAAGGGCGAGGGTGTCGACATCGCGGTTCGCCTCGAGAGCCTGGCCGAACCCGGCGGGATCTGCGTCTCGGCCGAGGTCTATCGGCAAGTCAGACGGCGGCTCGAGCTGCACTTCCAGGACCTGGGCGAGCACCAGCTGGAAGAGACCGACAGCCCGGTGCGGGTGTACAAAGCGCTAAAGATCCCAGGCTCGAAAGAACCGGTCTCGACCGAATCGGCCGTGGGCAAGCCGGTGATCGCGGTGCTGCCTTTCGAGAACCTGAGCGGCGACGAGGAGCAGGAGCACTTCTGCGACGGCCTGACGGTCTACATCACAACGGACCTTTCCAAGTTCCGCAACCTCCTGGTGATCGCCGCCAACTCGGCCTTCGCCTACAAGGGCAAGCATATGAGGGTCCAGGACATCGGGCAGGAGTTGGGCGCCAAGTACATACTCGAAGGCAGCGTCCAGCGCGCCAACAAGCGCCTGCGCGTCAACACCGTCCTGGTCGATGCCCAACAGGGTCATCATCTCTGGTCGCGGCGCTTCAACAAGGACTTCTCGGATCTCTTCGCCATACAAGACGAGATCATCGCGCATACCGTTGCGGAGCTGGCGCCCAAGGTGACCGCCATGGAGCGGGAGCGCCTGGTGCGCAGTGGGACCCAGGATATCAACGCCTATGTCGCCTTTCTCCGCGGCACCCACCAACTGGCGACGAACCTGCCTTTTCTCAACGAACGCCAAGCCGCGGTGATCGAGTGCCGCAATTGGTTCGAGAAGGCGACCAGCCTCGACCCCTACTACGGCCGCGCGTGGGGCTGGTTGGGCTACACCCATGTGATCGGCTATGTCGAAGGCTGGGAAGGCCCGGAGGCTCTGACCGTGGCCAAGGAATGCACGCAGAAAGCGGTCGCGCTCGAGCCCGAGGACTACGACACCCACTGGGCCCTGGCCTATGCCTATTCCGCGTCCGGCGAGCTGGATCGCGCCTTGATGTCGTATCACAAGGCCCTGGAGCTGAACGAGAACGACGCCGACCTCAGGGCCGAGATGGCGGAGTCCCTGGGCTACCTCGGCCATCACCGCGAGGCGCTCGAGCAGATCGACCACGCCATGGTGATCAATCCGCGCTATCCCGAATGGTATTGCTGGACTCGCGGCTGGGTGCTTCATCACCTCAGGCGGCACGAGGAGTCGAACGCAGAGCTCCAGAAAATTCTGAGGCCCAACAACGAGGTGCGGCTGATACTGGCCGCCAACCACGTTCTGCTGGGCAACGACGAGCAAGCGGCTGAAGCGATGAAAGCCTTCCTGGAGCGCCGCGCCGATTGGACGGTCGAAAAGGAGCGGCAAACCCTGCCTTACCGCAACAAGGAGGACGAGCGACGCTGGCTCGATGCGCTGCGCGAGGCGGGCCTGCCGGAGCGCTGATAGGGCCGAAATCGGCCAGACCAGATTGTTGGCATCACAACGACATGGCCAAGGCAATTCGGCTGTGAGATGATCAAGACACGCGATTCGCTTGGTTGCGGATTAGTTCCAAGCGCACAATTCCGTAGCGCTCCGTGACTTTTTTTTAGGTCACCACGTCAAGAAGACTTGAGGGGGAAAGCCATGGCCAACGCAAGCCCGGACAACGCCTACGAGCACTGGCGCGAGGGTGCGAAGCAGTTTCCGATCAACAACCAGAAAGAGTTCAACACCGCCATCCGGCATTTCAAGCAGGCGATCAGGCTGGACGCCAGCTTCGCCCGCAGCCACGGCTGGCTGGGATACAGCTACGCGATCAGCGTCGTCGACGGCTGGAAACTGCCGAAACCAGACCACAGCCTGAAACCCGCTCAAATCCTGGACAAGGCCCTGCAGCTGGCGGAGAAGGCGGTCGAGCTCGATCCGGGCGACTACGACACCTTCTGGGCCCGGGGCTACGTCAGACTGCACCGCAAGGAAGCGGCGGAGGCGCAGAGCAACTTCGAGACGGCGCGGCGCCTGAACGTCAGCAACCGGGATCTGCTGGTCGAGAACGCCGACGAAAGGGTCTATGCCGGCGACCCGGACAAGGCGGTTGAGCTGATAATGCGCGCACTTAGAGTGCCGGATTGGTACCGCTGGACGCTTGGCTGGGCCTACTACTTCAAGGCGCGGACCGACCCGGTCTACTACGACCTTGCGATTCGCGAGCTCGAGCAGATCTGCGAGCAGCCCGGCGAAGGCAAGTGTCCCGCCGAGGTCCTGGTCATCATGGCCGCGATCTATGCGCAGAAGGCCCATATCGCCCAGGATCAGGCGGAGAAGAAGCGGCTTCAGAAGCTAGCCGAAGACAAGCGCAAGGCCTTCCGAAAGCTGCGCGAAACCGGCACGCTACGCCACTTCGAGCAGACCAACCCGTTCAAGCGCGCGGAAGACCGTAAGCACCTGATAGAGGGGCTTAAGCGGGCCAAGTTTCCCCGATAAGATCCGAGGCCAGAAGTTTGGCACCTTCATCGTGCTGAACTTCGGGCCCGTCCGGCTACTCTTCCTCGACCGCGATGTCCTCGTTCCAGAGGGCCGGCCGCTCCTCGATGAAGCGCTTCATCAGGGCGACGCAGGCAGGATCGTCCAGAAGCACGACCTCGACGCCCCGCTCGGTCAGAAAGTCGAGGTTGCCCGGGAAGTTGCGCGCCTCGCCGACCACGACGCGCGGAATGCCGAACTGGACGATTGTGCCGCTGCACATCATGCAGGGGCTGAGAGTGGTGTAGAGCGTCGCCTTGCCATAGCCGGGACGGCGCCCCGCGCGCCGCAGGCAATCCATCTCGCCGTGGGCGATGGGATCCTCGGCCTGGACCCGGCGGTTGCGGCCCCGAGCGACAAGCACCCCCTCTTCGACCAGGACCGCGCCGACCGGCACGCCGCCCTCGTTGAAACCCGTCTGCGCTTCTTCCAGCGCGAGGCGCATGAATTCCCGGTCGGCCGCGCTTGCTTCCGATGCCATGATTGCCCGGACCCTCCTCTTCCCTCTTGGGGAGGCCCAGCCTAGATCAGCAGCGCTCGGCCGGGAATAGTGTCAAAGACTACTCCCTTTTCCGCAAAGCAAATGAAGAAGGGTGCCCCGCTATCCGACAGGCGGCGGAAAAATGATCGATCGCGAATTCGGAATGCGGAAGCCGACTCTCCATCAAAGCTTCACCGCCGCGTCACGAATGTGCAATCGACCTCGAGAAATCTTGTCTGCGGGAAATGCGGCTAACCAACCTTCTTCTCGATTCTGACGAACGCGGCTTTTGTTAATCGGTATGCCCCCGCCCTGTCTCCCCAACAGGGCTACCACCTGAGGACCTCTCGCGAGGTCCTTTTTTTGTTGTACGATGAAGGCTTCCAGCGACCTCGCGAGAACGACCATGGAGCCTAGCGACATCGCAACCGCCGCCGAACGCCTGGCCGCGCTGCGCTGTCAGGGAGGTGTGCTGGCTGCCTTGCCGCCACGCTGCCGGCCCGCCGGTCTCGAAGACTCCTACGAGATCCAGGCCGCCCTGCGCCGGCTGCTCGCTCACCGCGCCCCCGGCCCCTGCGTCGGCTTCAAGATCGGCTGCACCACGGCGGTCATGCAGGACTATCTCGGCATCGCGCACCCCTGCGCGGGCGGCCTCTACCGCTCGACGCTGGTCGAGAGCGGCGCCGTCCTCTCTCTGTCCCGGTTCCGCAGGATCGGCGTCGAACTGGAGATCGCGGTGCGGCTCGGCCGAGACCTGCCGGCCCGGTCGAGACCCTACGAGGCCGCGGAGATCGAGGCGGCGGTCGCCAGCTTCCATCCCTCGATCGAGCTGGTCGAGGACCGCTACGAGGATTGGCCGACCATCGGAATGACGACCCTGGTCGCCGACGATTTCTTTTCCGCCGGCTGCGTACTCGGCCCGGCGGCCGGGCGGCCCGGCGACCTGGCCGGGGAAACCTGCGAAATCCTGCTCGACGGGACCGCCGCCGGCGCCGGCCACGGGCGGGATATCCTGGGCCATCCGCTGAACGCGCTACGCTGGCTGGCCGACCATCCGCCGGCGGCAGACGGCCTGGAAAGCGGCCAGGTCATAACGCTGGGGTCGGTGGCCAAGACCCTCTGGATCGACGCGCCGGTCCGGGTCGAGGGTCGCTACGAGAGCCTCGGATCGGTCGACTGCGCATTCGTGCCGTGAGGCGGGCAGGCGGCGGGCCGCCGGCTTTGACCGTCCCGGATCGCTCTACTAGTGTGACCGGCTGGGCGCGGGATGTTGAGAGGCCGTCGTGGTCACCGGCCCCCAGCGAAGCGCGATCTCGGGGAGCGGAGTCATGACCAGCGCAGAGACCGTCACCCGCGCCGGCTGGCGCACGCCCCTCGTCGTCATCCTCGCCGGCTGCCTGATCGCGACGATTGGATTCGGCGTACGGTCGGTCTTCGGCCTGTTCCTCGAGCCCATGACCGTGACACGGGGCTGGGACCGCGAGACCTTCGCGCTCGCCATGGCCTTGCAGAACCTACTCTGGGGCCTCGGTCTGCCCTTCGCCGGCGCGCTTGCCGACCGCTACGGCCCGTCCAAGGTGATCGCCGGAGGCTCACTGGTCTATGCCTTCGGGGTCTGGGGCATGGCCAGCGTCGAGTCCGGCTGGGGCCTGCACCTCTTCGGCGGGCTCCTGACCGGGATCGGCGTCGCCTTCACTGCCTTCTCTCTCGCGCTCGCGGCCATGGCAAAGGTGGTCGGCCCGGAGCGGCGGTCGCTCGCCCTCGGCCTCGGGACCGCGGCCGGCTCCTTCGGGCAGGTGGTCTTCTCGCCGCTCGGCCAAGGCTTCATTGCCGCCTACGGTTGGGAGCAGGCCATGGTCATCCTGGCCGCCTGCTCTCTCGCCATCCTGCCTCTGGCCTTCATCCTGCCGAGCGACCCCGGGGCCAAGGGCGAAGCGCCGAGTGAACAATCGGTCGGTGGCGCGGTGCGCGAGGCCATGAACCACCGGGGCTACATCCTTCTAACCATCGGCTTCTTCGTCTGCGGCTTCCACGTCGCCTTCATCACGGTGCACTTCCCGGCCTATGTCGTCGATCTCGGCCTCAGCCCCCAGGTCGGCGCCTACTCCATCGCCCTGGTCGGCCTGTTCAATATCGCCGGCGCCTTCCTGGCCGGCGCGGCCGGCCAGCGCTGGAGCAAGAAGTGCGGCCTCAGCGCGATCTACTTCGCCCGCGCCGTGGCGATCACGGCCCTGCTCCTCGCACCCAAGACCGAGACAACGATCTACCTCTTCGCCGCCGTCATGGGCATCCTCTGGCTCTCCACCGTGCCACTGACCACGGGCATCGTGGCCCAGGTCTTCGGCCTGCGCTACATGGCGACCCTCTTCGGGATCGTCTTCTTCAGCCACCAGATCGGCAGCTTCCTGGGCGTCTGGCTCGGCGGCCGGCTCTACGACACGCTGGGGTCCTACGACCCGGTCTGGTGGGCCGGCATCGCCCTCGGGCTGCTCGCGGCCGCGGTCCACCTGCCGATCAACGAGAAGCCGCTGGCGCGGCTGCAGGCACAGACGGGCTAGGACGTGGAAGAGACAGCCGTCAGCGAATCGAGGATTGTGTTGCGGCTTCCGTGGCCCTATCCGCGCGCCGCGGTACAAACGATGACGTGCCAGTTCCTTAGACGCCGTGGTTGAGCGTGGGATGAAACTCTACGGCAATCCGAACAGCTGCCGCGTTCTCGTGACTGGAGGCGCCGGGTTCCTCGGCTCGCATCTCTGCCGGCGGCTGGTCGACGCGGGTCACGAGGTGCTCTGCGTCGACAATTTCTATACCGGCCGCCGCACGACCATCGCCGGTCTCGAAGCGGAACCGAACTTCGAGATCCTACGCCACGACGTGACCTTCCCGCTCTACGTGGAGGTCGACCAGATCTACAATCTCGCCTGCCCGGCGAGCCCGATCCACTACCAGCACGACCCGGTCCAGACGACCAAGACGAGCGTGCATGGCGCGATCAACATGCTGGGCCTGGCCAAGCGGACCCGCGCCCGTATCCTCCAGGCCTCGACCTCGGAGGTTTATGGCGACCCCTCGGTGCATCCCCAGGCCGAAGACTACTGGGGCAACGTGAATCCTATCGGGCCCCGTTCGTGCTACGACGAAGGCAAGCGCTGCGCCGAGGCGCTTTTCTTCGACTATCGCCGTCAGCACGGGCTCGAGATAAAGGTCGCGCGGATCTTCAACACCTACGGGCCCGGCATGCACCCGGCGGACGGCCGCGTGGTGTCGAACTTCGTTCTCCAGGCGCTCAGGGCCGAGGCGATCACGATCTTCGGCGACGGCCTGCAGACCCGGTCGTTCTGCTATGTCGACGACATGATCGTCGGCTTGATGGCGCTGATGGAGACGCCAGACGACGTCACCGGGCCGGTCAACCTCGGCAATCCGGTGGAGTTCACGATGCTGGATCTGGCCGAAGCGGTGATTCGGAAAACCGGCTCCAAATCCACCCTGCAGTTCAGTGAATTGCCCCAGGACGACCCGCGCCAGCGCCAGCCCGACATCGCCCTCGCGCGCGAGATCCTGAACTGGGCACCGACGACTTCACTGGACGACGGTCTCGATCCGACGATCGACTATTTCCGCGGCTTGATCGAGGCCGGCTACGCCTGAGCGGCCGGCGGCCGGGCCTCCCGGGCGCTCGACATGAAGGGTCGGCGCCGAAGCCGGAAGCCGTCGCTACGCCCATCGACAGACACGCCCTGGAGAATCCCCGCCTGCCGCACGCTCACTTTGGGTGCAAGGAGCCCCAGAGGCGCAGGGCTTCTATCGCATCGCGGAGCTGCCGGCCCTTGTCGGTCAGGCTGTATTCCACCTTGGGGGGGACCACGGCGAAGACTTCCCGCCGCACGATGCCGTCGGCCTCCAGCTCGCGCAGCTGCTTGGTCAGGCTGCGCTGCGTGACCGAGCCGACCCGGCGGGACAGCTCGTTGAAACGCAGCGTCTCGTTCAGCAGATGGAAGATGATCAGCCCCTTCCACTTGCCGGCAATCTGCTCCAACGCCGCCTCGACCGGGCAGCCCCCGCTGCAATCGTAGCGCTCGAAGCGGGCGGTCGTGACGCCGGTTCCCTTTATGGTATCCATTCGACCCCTATAAGCCCAAATTGTGCGTACTTGCGCGCTGGGCGCCACTCGACCTATGCCTGCGCATCGCCCGAATGTCAAAAACCGGACGCGTCGAGCAGATGACCTGTTACTCGGTCCTGGCTGTCACGGCCATCCGCGAAGACCGGGCTGAAGACTACCTGCGACAGCGACCACGTCCTCATTGAGGGCAAGGATGCGCTCGCCTGAACGGCGCAAACCGTGGAGAAGAATCATGAAAGCCATTGGCTACACCATGCAGGGGGCCCTTGACCGCGAGGACGCCCTGGTCGATTTCGAGATGGAGCGGCCCGTTCCGAGCGGGCGCGACCTGCTGGTCCGGATTCAGGCGATCTCGGTCAACCCGGTCGACTACAAAATCCGCAACCGGCGCCCGCCCGAAGGCGAACTGCCCAACGTTCTGGGCTGGGACGCGGTCGGCGAGGTCGTCCAGGTCGGCGACGCGGTCACGTCGTTCAAGCCGGGCGACCTGGTCTGGTACGCCGGCGCGATCGACCGGCCGGGTACGAACGCCGAGTACCACTTGGTCGACGAGCGCATCGTCGGCAAGAAGCCGGGGACGGCGTCGAACACCGAGGCCGCGGCTCTGCCGCTGACGGCTTTGACCGCCTACGAGATGCTGTTCGATCGCCTGCGCGTCACCGATCCCGTGCCGGGCGCGGCGCCCGCCGTCCTGATCATCGGCGGTTCGGGCGGCGTCGGCTCGATCACCATCCAGCTGCTTCGCGCACTGACCGACCTGACCGTGATCGCGACGGCATCGCGGCCGGAAACCCAGGCCTGGGTGCGCGAACTGGGCGCGCACTACGCCATCGACCACGCCAAGCCGCTGCCGGAGCAGATCGAGGCGCTCGGCATCGGCGCGCCCGGCTTTGTGTTCTCCACCACCCACACGCAAGAGTACGTCGACCAGATCGTCGAGCTGATCGCGCCCCAGGGCCGCTTCGGCCTGATCGACGATCCCGAGACCATGGACATCATGCCCTTCAAGATCAAAGCGATCTCAACCCACTGGGAGCTGATGTTCACCCGGCCGCTGTTCCAGACCGCCGACATGGCCCGGCAGGGCGAGATCCTCAACCAGGTTGCCGAGTTGCTCGACGCCGGGAGGATCCGGTCGACCGCGACCGAGACGCTGGGCACGATCTCTGCGGAGAACCTGAGGCGCGCCCACCTGACGCTCGCCAGCGGCAAGGCCCGCGGCAAGATGGTGCTCGAGGGGTTCTGATCCGGATCCCCGTTGGGGGTCGAGATCCCGGGGCGGCATTCGCGAAGCCGAACCGGTCAGCTATGGGGAGTCGGTTTCCAGCCAAGCCATTGCCGTGTCTCGATCTGATGGCGAAAAGCGGCGGATCGGGACATCCATAATTTCCTGCAACCTAGAGACCTCGGCGTGCCAGGCTTTGGCGGCGAGGACGGCTATGCGCTCGAACTTGTCGCGCACTTCAAGGCGGGCGAAGAAGCGAAGGGACTCGGACTCTTCGTCCCACCCCTCCAGTTCCGTCCAGTCGCACAACAAGCCTCTCGGACGAGTCTCCGCGATCAAGCTGTTCACTTCAGTCATGCGCTCCACAATGTGGCTTGACCGAACAAGGCCCGACACTTTGAAGACGAGGAAAGATCTTCCGGGTTCTGAAATCACCTCAAGCATCAATTTCCCCCCTGTCCAAGCCGCATGATTTGTTCAGCCCAGGGTAGGCATCAAGTTGCCGCCGGGCCAGGAACTTGCATCGGAAGCAGCGGAAGGTCGCAGGGTGGGGCCGCTTCCCGGATGGCGGCTTGTGAATGTTCCGGAGGTCAGAGAGGCGCGCGGCGCAGGAGGGAGCGACCCTCCAGCGGCGTGGCGTAGTCTCGCGGACCGCGGCGCTCAAGTGCTGGGCGGCTTCCAACCAGACTTCAGGCGGATCGATCTAGTCGTCGCGATAGCGACCGAAGTACGCCGGCCGATTGATAGAGGGATCGTGCGGGTGGATAAGGGAGGCAACACGGCAGAGAAGCCGACCGTCGCCGCCGCGCCCGACCTGCTGCAGTCCGGCTAGACCGGCAAGAACACGTGCGAGGTCGAACGCAGCTCGGCAGAAATTCCGGTCTAGGTTATTCGTTACCCGCTGATGTAAGTGCCTTCGCGCGGCCGAAAGAAGATCTTCTGATTGTGAAGTCGGCCCAAGAGATTTTGTATGCTCTGCGCATCACCCGCCTTTCCGGCAGACTGGGCTGAGCGCAGGGCCATCTCGATCAAGTCCATGTCCTTGATGCTGAGGCTGAACTGGGTGTTGTATTTGGCCATTTTGACGTCCCTCACAGAAGCTTGCTTTTCAGTCCGGTCAGGTTGTTTCGACGGTCATGCCGGTTGTGCCCTTTACTCCCGGCTACGCTGCGGCCGACTCGCTTCACCGCATTAACCATCTCCAACGGTCTATCATGCCGATCGTCGGGCACAAAGCTGATCCGGGTCGACTTGTAAAACGCAATATTTACATTTATACTTATCGTAAATTTGTGAAATCCAAAGAGGCAGCAAGCTCCCGTGAAGACGTTTATTGGGCCTCACCTGCGCCGCCTTCGACAGGAACGGAAGCAAACCCAAAGCGAGATGGCCAAGGCTTTGGGAATAAGCACGTCCTACGTCAATCTCCTGGAAAAGAACGAACGAAGCGTCTCGGCCGCCGTGCTATTGAAGCTGTTTGAGGCCTATGGCGTCGACTGGCGCGAGATCTCGGAAGACGATCACGTCCACAAGCTGTCGGACATGCGGGCGGCCCTGCTCGATCCCCTGTTCGACCAAGCACGCCCAGATCTGATGCAGTTGCGGTCTTCGTTGGTTCACTGCCCGGAGCTGGCCGCGAGCTTTCTGACCCTTCACGCCGCCTATCAGGCTCTCACTGAACGCCTATTGAGCGGAGCTGCCGGCGACTCGCCCACGCAACTTGTCTCGACGTCGCCCGAAGCCCTGGTCCACGCATTCTTCCGAAAGCACGACAATTACTTCGAAGCGCTCGAGTCGGGCGCTCAATCGATCTTCGCCGCCGACCCGCCGCCGCCGGATGAAGTCTACTCCTGGGCGAAGGAGCGGCTGCGCGAGGATTTCGGGATTGACGTGCAGCTGCGTCCCGTTGCGGAACTGCCGAACACGCTGCGGCGCTATGATTCCCCGCGACGCGTGATCCACCTGTCCGAGGCCCTGGATTACCCCAACCGCGTATTCCAGATTCTCCATGTGCGCTGTCTTGTGCAGTTCAGCGCGCTGCTGGATGACCTTGTCGCGCAGTCGGGCATCGACCACGAGCAGGGAAAGGCCCGTTGCCGGGTCGAGTTGGCAAACTACTTCGCGGCGGCTGCCTTGATGCCCTATGACAGCTTCCTCGCTGAAGCCATGTCGTCCAAGTACGACTTCGATCACCTCGCGACGAGGTTTGGCGTCAGCTTCGAACAGGCCTGTCACCGGGCGATCACCTTGCGCCGCCCGGGAGCAGCAGGTGTCCCCCTGTTCTTCCTGCGCATCGACCACGCGGGCAATGTCACCAAGCGGTTCAACTCTACCGACTTCACGCTGGCCGAGTACGGCGGCGCTTGCCCCAGGCTCGAGGTCCACCGCTGCTTCCGTATGCCCGGGCGGATCGTTCCGCAACTCGTCGAGATGCCCGACGCGAGCCAGTATCTCGTTTGCGCACGCACGGTCGACCGCCCCAGCTTCACGCGCCACAACCAAGGCAATCGTCTCGCCGTCGCGATCGGCTGTGCGCTCGAGCACGCGGAGGCGATCGGCTACGCGAGCGATCTGCGCTTGCCGGCCGCTCACGCGACCGAAATCGGGATCAACTGCCGCATCTGCCCGCGCAGCCACTGCGACCAGCGCGCCCAAGAGGGAGTCACGCTGATCGCCCCAATCGACGCGAACCGGCGCGGCGCCACGCGGTACGAGGCCTGATGGTCCTATCCCACCCTCGGAAAGCGGGACCGCCGCTCGATCTCGGAGATCGGCAGGGTGTTGCGGATGTAGTCCTTGGCCGCGTCGCGGAAGGGCTGGTAGTCCCAGGCGGGCGCGTGGTCCTTCATGACGCCGGCGAGGAAGCGTCGACGGCGCTGGCTCTCCAGGACCTGCTCCTTTAGAAGCGCCGCGTCCCAGCGCGATGCCGCCTCTTCGGCGAAGGCCGCCGCGTCGGTCCCCTGCGCCGGGTCGGCCGCCAGGTTGGTCAGCTCCGCGGGGTCGGCCGCGAGGTCGTAGAGCTGCGGCGGGTCGCCCTCGGCGGTGACGTACTTCCGGGCGCCACGGCGGATCATGAAGAGCGGGGTGTCACAGCCCTCGCCGAAGTATTCGCCGACGGCTTCGTCGTGGCCGTCGCTCCCGGAGAGGTGCGGCAGCAGGGAGCGGCCCTCCAGGGGCGTTGCGTAGTCCGTACCCGCGCCGTCGGACCCGAGATCGACCAGAGTCGGCAGGATGTCGGCGAGCGAGACGGCTTCTGGCCGCCGCGCCGCCTTGAACTGCCGTGGCCAGCGCATCACCAGGGGCACGCGCGCGCTGTGCTCGAACCATGACATCTTGAACCAGAGCCCGCGCTCGCCAAGCATGTCGCCGTGGTCGCCGGTCAAGACCACGACCGTGTCCTCGGCGAGCCCGGCCTCCTCGAGAGTGCCAAGCAACTCACCGATCTTCTCGTCGAGGTAGTCGATCGAGGCGTAGTAGGCGCGGCGCGCCCGGCGCACCTCGGCCTCGCTTGGCGGCGGATCGTCCATCGCCATGGCGGCGCGCAGGCGCGCCGAGTGGGGATCGTCCGGTGCCGCTTCGCGCGGCACTTTCGGCAGGTCGATCTCCTCGTCGCGATAGAGATCGAAGAACTCCGGCCGGTTGATGTAGGGGTCGTGCGGATGGATGAAGGAGGCGACCAGGCAGAAGGGCCGCTCGTCCCCGCCGCGCGCGAGGTCGTAGAGGTAGCGCCGCGCCGTGAAGGCGACCTCGTCGTCGTAGTCCAGGTAGCTCGACCGCAGGCAGGTCCCGGCCTCGCGCACCACCGCCATGGTGTGGAACCAGTCGAGCTTGGCGCCGGGCCGGTCCCAGTCGGGCGTCCAGGTGAAATCGGCCGGGTAGATGTCGGTGGTCAGCCGCTCCTCGAAGCCGTGCAGCTGGTCGGGGCCGCAGAAGTGCATCTTGCCGGTGAGGCAGGTGCGGTAGCCGAGCGCCGCCAGGTAGTGCGCGAAGGTCGGCACCTCGGAGGAGAGCGCCGCGGCGTTGTCCCAGGCGCCGATCCTGGACGGCAGGCGGCCGGTCATCATGACGTAGCGCGCCGGGGCGCAGAGCGGCGCGTTGCAGTAGGCGGCGTCGAACACCACGCCCTGGTCGCAGAGCCGCGTCAGGTTGGGCGCCCTGACCACCGGGTGGCCGTAGCCCGGCAGGAACTGCGGCGCCAGCTGATCGACCATGATCAGCAGGATGTTGGGTTTCTTAGCCATGGTGATGTCCTGGTTCTTCTTCGCTGAGATGATGGCGATTTCGGTCCTAACGCCCCTTTTTGTCATGCCCGGCCTTGATCCGGGCTTCCAGGTTTGGTGTTCAGCCAACCCTGGATTGCCGGATCAAGTCCGGCAATGACAAGGTTCGGTGGCGCCTACGAGCCCTACTTGTCCTGACTTGCGTGTGGCGCCTCGACTTTGCGATCCGGTCTCAACCTCGCGCCGCATCGATCTCGGCTAGCGTGCGGATCAGCTCAACCAGCTTGACGTCGCGTTCCGCCGCGAGGTCCTCGAAGCTGCGTCCAGCCTCCTCGGCGGCCACGCCGTCGGCGAGCGCCTGACGCACCGCTGGCCCGAGATCGGGCGACCCGAGATCCTCCCACCAGGTCTGAATGCCGGGCCCGAAGCGGTCGCAGAAGACCTCGATGCCCTCGCCGCTGCTGGCCAAGCTGAATAGCATATGCGGCCCCATGATCGCCCAGCGCAGACCGGGCCCGTGCACGATGGCCTTGTCGACGTCTTCGACACTGGCGACACCATCGACCACCAGGTTGATCGCTTCGCGCCAGAGAGCGGCCTGGAGGCGGTTCGCGACGTGACCCGGCACCTCCTTGTGCAGCCGGATCGTGGTCTTGTTGCAGCGGGCATAGAAGCCCTCGCCCCAGGCCACGGCCGCCTCCGTGCCGAGCAGCTCGACCAGGGGGATCAGGTGGGGCGGGTTGAAGGGGTGGGCCAGGAAGAGGCGTTCCGGTTGCTCGAGGACGGCGCCGATGTCCTTGATCATCAGACCCGAGGCGCTGGTCGAGACCAATGCGCCGGGCGCCAGCGCCGGCTCGATCGCGCGGTAGGTCTCGTGCTTGATCTCGAGGCGTTCGGGCACGTTCTCCTGAACGAACTGGGCCTCGCCGACCGCGGCCTTGGCGTCGCGGTGGAACCGCAAGCGGCCCGGGTCGGCGTTCGCCGCGAGGCCGAGGCGCTCCAGCGCGGGCCAGGCGTTCTCGACGTAGCCCCGCACCTTAGCCTCGGCATCGGGCGCCACGTCGAAGACATCGACCGCCATCCCGTGGGCCAGGAACAGCGCGGTCCAACTGGCGCCGATGGTGCCCGCGCCGAGAACCGCCACCCGCTCGACCTGATCCGGCGCCACAGGATCCTTCGCCATGCCTCTATCCCCCTTGCAGGTTGTCATGTCCGGGATTGACCCGGGCATCCAGCTTTTCTGACCGTTCCTGGATTGCCGGGTCAAGCCCGGCAACGACAAGAGCCGCCCCAGACGCGGCAGGCTTCGAGAAACCAACGCGCCCTCGCCCGGATCAGCTGCGCCTCGCCAACTTCTCCCAAACGGCGAGGGTTGTTTTCCGGAAGCCGAAGCGGCTCGAAGCCCGCTAGAACAGTGCTGGGTTGATCGGCGAGGCTGCCGTCAATCCGCCGTCGGCGATCATCATTTGACCGGTGACGAAGGCCGCCTCGTCGGAAGCGAGCCAGACGGCCAGCGCGGCGATGTCGGCCGGCTTGCCCAGGCGCCCGACGGCGTGGCGGGCCAGCGCGTCGGCCTCGGCGGCCTTGGGGTC
>JASJEC010000085.1 GCA_030064845.1 Kiloniellales bacterium | reverse complement strand
GGTGAACGACGACGGCAAGGCGATCATCATCATAAGCCACCAGATGGACTCGATCTTCAGCCTAAGCCGCCGCCTGCTGGTGCTTAACTACGGCGACCTGATCGCCGACGGCCCGCCCGACCAGGTGAAGAATGATCCGGCGGTGATCGAGGCCTATCTCGGCACCGATGAGGACGAGGCCGGACAGCAGGAGGCGCCGTAAGCCGTGACCGCCCCCAATTCCGATCCCCGCAAGCCCGGTCGCTCCACGCTCCAGCAACCGGCCGAGGTCGAGCCCGAGACCGTCCTGGAGCTGCGCGACCTCTACGTCGGCTATTACAAGGACCTCAACATCCTCCAGGGGCTCAACATCAAGGCCCGGCGAAATCAGATCACCGCCGTTCTGGGGGCGAACGGCGTGGGCAAGTCCACGGCGCTCAGGGCCGCTTTCGGTTTCCTGAGGCCCAATGCGGGCGAAGTCCTGCTGGATGGCGAGAGCATCCTGAACGTCCCGACTTATAACCGGATCCTCAAAGGCCTCGCCTACATTCCCCAGCAGCCGGGCGTGTTCAAGGACATGTCGGTCGAGGAGAACCTCGAACTCGGCGGCTGGACGTTCAAGCGCGACAAGAAGCAGGTGCGGGACAAGATCGAGGCGAACTACGAACGCTTTCCAGTGCTGCGCGACAAACGCAGGCAGATCACCGGAGAGCTCTCCGGCGGTCAGCAGCGCATGGTCGAGATCGGCCGGACCCTGATGGCCGAGCCCAAGGTCCTGCTGGTCGACGAGCCGACCGCCGGCCTCTCCAAGATGCTGGCGGAAGAGGTCTACGAGATGCTGACCCACCTGACCCGGCGCGACGACATCACCATCCTCCTGGTCGACCAGGAGATTCGCCACGCGCTCAAGATCGCCGACTACGTCTACGTGCTGGAGCTCGGCCGCAACAAGTTCGAGGGCCAGGCCTCGGAGTTCGAGGATCTCGAGAAGGCCTTCTGGGTCGCTTGAGTCGGCGACCCGCGCGGATCCTTCACGACAGTCGCCGCGGCACCTCGGGAGACCAGTGGCGCTCGGCAATCGTCTCGCCGTCCCAGGTGACGGTCACGCCGCCGGACAGGAGAAAGGCATCCGCCGTTGCCCGAAGCTCCGCCCAGCTCGCGACCTCCGCGACGCCGTCGGGCCGGGCACAGTGCAGCCTGTGCTCGAACCGGCTGACGGCGGAGAGGGGATCATCCGGATCGATCGCATGGCGCGCGCGGGTCTCGAAACCGAAGGTCGTGCCGGTGGCCCGGAACCGCTGGCTGCTAAACGGTTGGTTCCAGGCGAAGACGAGCGTGCCGTCGTCCCTGAGATCCGCGCTGCGCCGGAGCGGCGGCGCCGTGACCTGCTCGTGGCCGGGCGGCGGCGGCGGAGAGAGCGGTTCCGGAAAGGCGCGCGACAAGGGCTCGGGCGGACTTCGAAGGATCGGCAGATGCAGCGCGGCCGATTCCGTAAAGATCGCCAGGGTCGCGCCCCGTGCCGAGGGCCAAGCCAGGGGCCAGTAGGACGAGGAGAGCGACAGCCTGATTCGATGGCCGCGTTTAAAGCGGTAGGCTTTCGTGTGGAAGAGGACCCGGCACCGGCGGGACCGGCCAGGCTCCAGGGGGGCGCCCTCGCGAAGGCCATCCAGGAGGGCGAGGTTCCTGAAGGCCAGACTGACGCGGGAGCTGCTGCCGTCCGGGGCCACGTCGCTCAGCCGCAAGGCGAGCTGCGCCATCGGCTGGTCCGAAGCGATCTCCAGTGCGACCTCGGCAGCGCCGAGGAGGACGAGTTCCTCGTTCAGCGGATCCGTCTCGAAGACCAGCGACCTGACGTCGTCGGGATGCTGATCGGTCGGCAGACCGCCGAAACGGCCGAAGTAGCCCGTATCGCCGGCCGCGGCCCCGACCCTCAGGTCTTGCGGGACGACCGCCGGCGCGTCCGCCGTCTTTGGCACGGCGGTGAGCGCACCGCCCGACGGGTAGAGCGTCATTCGGGAGGTGACCTTGTCCGCCGGCCCGTCGACCTCGATCCACCCGCCATTGCGGTTGTGAATTACGTTGGCTGGGGGATCGAACTCCCTGAGCCAGAGCCGCAGCCGCGGCCAGTCGGCCGCCGGGTCGCCGCGACCCTTGAGCCAGAGATCCCACCACCTGAGCGCTTCCTGCTGAAAGCCGATCGCCGGACCCGGATGCCCGACGTCCGGATAGTGGTGGCCCCAGGGCCCGACGATTCCCCAGACCTTGTCGGGGCACTGCTCGACCAGGGACATGACCGAATTGGAATAGCGGTCTGACCAGCCGCCGATGGCGAGCACCGGGCAGCCGATGCGATCGGCGTGGCCCGTGATCGAGCCGCGCCGCCAATAGGGGCTCCGCTCTTCCTCCCGGACCCAGGGCTCCAGCGGAAAGGTCAACTTCTCCAGGCGGTCTTCCCAGACGCGGCGCCAGGCGTCGCCGAAGGCCGTCCGGGAAGGCGGCAGGGCCAGGATCGCCGGCAAGGTCGCGCCCCACTCCACGGTGTCGGTGAGGATCAGGCCGCCCTTGTGGTGGATATCGTCTTCGTAGCGGTCGTGGGTCGCGCAGACCGCGATAACGGCTTTCAAGGCGTCGGGCGCCTCCAGGCTCGCCTGCAGGCTGGCCGTGCCGCCCCAGGAGGTGCCGAACATGCCGACCGACCCGTCGCACCAGGGCTGCGCCGCGATCCATTGGATCACGTGGCGCGCGTCGGACAGCTCGTCGGGGGCGTACATGTCGGGCATGTGCCCCTCGCTGTCGCCCGATCCGCGCATATCGACCCTCAGGCAGGCGTAGCCCTGGGCGGCGAAGTAGGGATGATTGCGCTCGTCGCGGGCGCGCACCATGTCGCCCTTGCGGTAGGGGATGTACTCGAAGATCGCCGGGACCGGCCGCTCCCGCGTGCCGTCGGGCAGCCAGAGCCGGGCGGCCAGGCGGACGCCGTCCGGCATCTCGATCCAGCAATGCTCGATCTCCTCGACCGAAACCGCGGGCTCGGGTCGGTCGTTCATCACCAAGGCCTCGGAAGCTTCGGAAGGGTGAGGGCCGGCCAAGTGAAGCGGGCCGCCCAGTTTCGGGCGGCCCGGATCACGATCACGCCTCGAACCACCAGCGCCGCGCCAGGCGGCTGTCGTCCATGCGGCGGCTGACGCCGATGCCGCCGTGGCCCAGCTTGTCGGACTTGCCGATCAGGATGTTGACGAAGGCGAGCACCGTCACGCCGCCTTCCTCGTAGAGCAGCCGTTGCGCCTCGTAGTACATGGCCTGCCGCTTGGCTTCGTCCGCTTCGCCGCGCGCCTCGACCAGTAGCTTGTCGAAGGTCGCGTTCTTGAAGTAGGTCGAATTCCAGGACGAAGAGGAGGTGTAGGTCGAGCTCAGCATCCAATCGACCGTCGGCCTGCCGTTCCAGTAGACCGCGCACCAGGGCGCCTTGAGCCAGACATTGGACCAGTAGCCGTCGGCCGGCTCGCGCTTGACCGTGACGTTGATGCCGGCCGGGCGCATGCTCTCCTTCATCAGGACGCCGACGTCGACCGCCCCGTTGAAAGCGCCGTCGCTGGTCGAGAAGGTCAGGTCGATCGTGTCGAGCCCGGCCTGCTTCAGGTGGAACTTCGCCTTGTCAGGGTCGTACTCCCGCTGGGGCAGATCCTTGTTGTAGAACTGCTGGCCGCGGCTGATCGGAACGTCGTTGCCGATCGTGCCGAAGCCGCCGAGCACCTTGTCGACGATCTCCTGGCGCTTGATCCCGTGTTTGACGGCCAGCCGGATGTTGTTGTCCGTGAAGGGGTCGGTGTCGGTCCGCATGTCGGTCGTGTAGTGCTGGGTGCCTGGGACCTCGAGCAGGGTGACACCCTTGGCGCGGGCCAGGCGTTTTGCGGTCTTGGTATCCGGCTGGCCGATCACGTCGAGAGTTCCGGTCAGGAGGGCGCTCACTCTGGCGTTCGCGTCGGCGACGTTGAGGATCTCCACCTCGTCGAAGTGGCCCTGATCGTCCCGGTAGAAGTTGGCGAACTTGGTGCCCTGAAAGCGGACGCCGGGGTCGAAGCTCTGCTTCACGTAGGGGCCGGTGCCGACGCCTGCGTCCCAATCCTCGGTGCCCTCCTGGCCGATGATCAGGCCGAAGGATGAGAGGTGGGCGGGAAGGTCGAAGTTGACCTCGCGCTGCTTCATCACGACCGCATTGGGTCCGTCGGCGCGCAGCTCTTCGAGGTTCTCGACGATCTGCTTGCCCTCGGCGTACTTGTTGTTCTTCGACAGGTGCTGCTTGAGCGACCAGACCACGTCCTCGGCGGTCAGCGACTTGCCGTCGTGGAACTCGACACCCTCGCGCAGCTTGAACACCCAGGTCCCGTCGGCGGCGCCTTCCCAGCTCTCGGCCAGGCTCGGCCGCGGTGTCCCCTCGCTGTCGATCTCGGTCAGGGTGTCGTAGCAGGAGAGAACGGCCTGGGTGGTGTGGTCTACGCCGGTTGCCTGCATTGGGTCGAAGGTGTCCGCGACGCTGCCGCCATCGGCGCCCGCGCGAAGGGTCCCGCCCTTACGTGGCGACGCCGCGCGCGCCTCCGGCCAGGGTGCGCCTGCCAGGGTCGCCGAGAGGCCGAGCATGGCGCCGCTCTTCAGCAGGTCGCGCCGTGACATGCCCGCAAACCGGGCGCGATCCATCGTGGCCGTCAGGGCCTTGGACAGTTCCTTCATGATGCCTCCCCTGCCGGAGCGTGTCCCCCCGGCTTTCGTGATTGCCTTACCCAAAAAGAATGTACGCACGAATTTTCTGTTCTGGAAGAATTTTCGATAAGAATTACGATAGGGCCGCGAGGCGGGATCGTCCCGCTCTTTCCTGGATCGTCGGAGGGACCCGCATGGCCACGGCGCCACAATCGAGATCGGAGCGGAGGAGGGCGGAACCTCTATCGACCAGCGTTCCCACGCCTTCCTTCGGCGGCGAGGTTCGCCAGCTGCGCAAGGCGCGGCGCATGACCTTGAAGAGGTTGAGCGAGGTGAGCGGCGTGTCGCTCAGCCACTTGAGCGCGATCGAGCGGAACGCCTCGAAGCCGTCGCTCGACGTGATCGAGGCGATCGCGGACGCGCTGTCCATCACGCCGGATTGGTTCTTCGCCCGGCGCAGCGGCGCCGGCCCGATGGAGCGCGCCCATGTCGTGCGCGCCCACGAGCGGCGAAACCTCAATGCGCTCTACGGTCAGAGCGAAAGCGAGCTCGGCTACCGGGACAGCCTCCTTTCGAGCTCGATCGGGGGCGGCTTCTACATGGGGATCGCGCACTACGAGCCCGGCGCAGAGCGCATCGACGAGACCCTGATGTCTTTCGAAGGCGAGCAGCACGGCGTGCTGATCGAGGGCGAGCTGGAGCTTCGTCTCGGAGAGGAGACGATCACCCTGCGCGCCGGCGACAGCTACAGCCACCATGCGAGGATCCCGCACCATGGCCGCAACCGATCCGACAAGCCGGCCGTTCTGGTCTGGGCCGTCTCGCCCGTGGTGATACCGATGGATGTCGTGCGGGATCTGGATTAGGACGCCATCGATCGCGGCGTCCGGCCCGTCGCGCGGCGGATCGCCTGGAGCAAGTACTCCTTGTCGATCGGCTTGGCGATGTGGTCGTCCATGCCGGCCTCGAGGTACCTTTTTCGATCCGCCTCCATCGCGTGCGCGGTGACGGCGATGACCGGAACCCGTGCCGAGGGTCCCTTCAGCGCGCGGATCCGGCGCACTGCCTCGATACCGCACATCTCTGGCATGTCGTCGTCCATCAGCACGACGTCGAAGCGCTCCGAGGCCAGGGCCTCCACGGCCGACGCGCCGTCCGCCACCATGGCCACCTCGTGCCCGTCCAGCTCCAGCAGCACGCGCACCAGCATCTGGTTGATCGAGTTGTCTTCGGCGACCAGGACCCTCAGCTTCTGGGCGTCGGGTCGGGCCGGCGAAGTCGGCGCGCCGGCGGACTCGCTCTCGGGTGCGCGCGCCGCCGGACAGACGATGGTGAACCAGAAAGTGCTGCCGCGGTCCGGCGAGCTGACCACGCCGATCTCGCCGCCCATCAGCTCGGTGAGCTGCCTGCAGATCGCCAGCCCGAGACCGGTCCCGCCGTGGATCCGCGTCGTCGCCACGTCGGCCTGGGCGAAGTGGTCGAAGATCTCCTGCTGGGCGCTGGTCGGGATGCCGATGCCGGAGTCGGCCACTTCGAAGCGGATCCGGTAGCGCTTTTCCGCCAGCGGTTCGGCAACCGCCCTGACCACGATCTCGCCCTCGAAGGTGAACTTGATGGCGTTGCCCACCAGGTTGAACAGGATCTGGGTCAGCCGGTAGGGGTCGCCCGACAGCCACGCGGGCATCCCATCGTCGAGCTCGGCGCGCAGCGTCACGCCTTTGCCCTTGGCCTTGGGCGCCATGATCTCGATGACATGGCCGACTGTGTCCGGGAGATGGAAGGGCAGAGACTCCAGCGTGAGGCGGCCGGCTTCCATCTTGGACAGGTCCAGCAGGTCATCGATGATGGTCAGCAGGATCTTGGAGGACTCCCGGGCGGTGTCGGCGAACTGCCGCTGGTTGTTGTCCAGCCCGCTGCCCAGCAGCAGCTCGATCATACCCAGCACACCGTTGATCGGGGTCCGGATCTCGTGGCTCACGGTGGCGAGGAAGCGGTCCTTGGCGAGGTCGGCCTCCTCGGCCTTCAGCTTGGCTTGGCGCAGAATCTCCTCCTGCGCCTTGCGCTCGGTCACCTCCTGCATCACGCCCAGGGCCGTCGTCACCCGGCCGTTACGGTCGCGCAGGTAGCCGCCGACCTCGCAAACGTGCCGCTCGACCCCGCAGCACTCGGCGAGACGGAAGTCGATCTGGTAGGTGCTGCCTTCGGTCCTGGACTGCAGGATCGTCCGCCGGTAGTCCTCGCGATCGTCCGCGTGCAGCAGCTCGAGGTAGCGGTCGAGCGAGCCGGCGTGGGCCGCGAACTTCTCCCGGTCCAGACACAGCAGGGCCATCATCTCGTCCGAGACCATCTTGCAGCGGTCGGCCTCGACGTCCCAGGTCCAGTAGCCGAGCTGGGCGATGCGCGCGCCTTCGTCCAGGATCTTCTGACGCTCCAGCAGGCGCTGCTTGATCTCGTCCTGCTCCTGCAGCAGGCCGGCCAGGGCCAGGAGGGGAAACAGCTCGCCCAGGAGAAAGACCTGCAGGCCCAGGATGTTGCTGGAAGCCGAGGCGCTCGTGGCGAAGGGGCCGGCGCCGAGGACCGTGAAGCCGACCGCGACCGTGGCGACGATGCCGGCGACCGCGGCCGTGCCCAGGAGCTTGAAGCGCAGCGCCACCAGTAGCAGCGCCGGCATGACCAGGAAGACGTAGCGAACGTCTTCTTGAGAGAAGATCAAGACGGATCCGATGGCGGACAGCGTGGCAACCGACAGCCCGACGAGAAGCGCCACCGGATCGCGCAGGGTCCGCGGTTTCACGGCCAAGAGGGACAGGGCCAGCGGCGTGATGAGCAGCACGCCGACCGCGTCGGCGACGAACCAGATTGGCCAGATCGAGGTATAGGCGGCGCCGTAGGCGGCCCAGACCAGGGCCGCCCCGGCGGTCGCCCCGAGGCCGCAGGCCAGGATCGCGGCGTGGAGACAGAACAGCAGAAGTGGCCGCAGACCCTGGAGGCGGAACGGCAGGCTGCCATAGTGCGCGATCAGCTTCGCGGCGACCAGGACCTCCAGCATGTTGACCAGGCCGAAACCGGCGGCGACGGCGATCTGGTCACCGTGCAGCAGGTTGGCCCCGAGATTGGCCAGGAAGCAGCCGACCAGGTAGCGCGGCCACTCAAACGGCGGGCGGACGAGCAGAAGCGCGAGCAGGATGGCGTTGGGCGGCCAGATCGCGGCGACGTTGCCCGCCTCGCGCGCCAGGGCGATGCCGACGAGGGCGCCGAGAAAGTAGAGTCCCGAAACCAGGGGGGTTCGCCAGCAGATCATGGGATTTGGGGCAGCCTGCGCAAGGAATGGCCCATTTTTTCGGCCAATCCGGCGATGCTGCCAGGAAAACCTTACCAAAAATCGATTAGTCTATTAATATTATTAGTGTCTCGGGGTCCGAGGCCCTTTTTGAAGGGGCAGGCCCGGGGCGACCCGTTCTAGCGCGCCTCTTTGCCCTGTCTGGCGGCAATCCAGGCGCGCGCCAGTTCGTAGCCGAAGGCCAGCACGATCGGGCCGACGAAGACGCCGATCAGGCCGTGCGCCAGGGTGCCGCCGATCACGCCAATGAAGATGACCAGCATGGGCACCGGCAGGCCTCGCCCCATGATGATCGGTTTCATCACGTTATCGAACAGCGTGACCGGGATCATGTAGGCGGTCAGGATCACGGCGCTCGCGGTATCCATGGTCATCCAGCCGAAGATGATCACCGGCACGATGACCACGGCCGGCCCGACTTGGATGATGGCCAGGATGAGCACGAAGAAGGTCCAGACCCCGGTAAAGGGGATGCCGGCGGCGAGGGCGCCGATCCCGAACAGGATCGCCTGGACCAGCGAGATCCCCACGACGCCGCGGGCCACGCTGCGCACCGTGCCGCCGGCCAGGTCGAGGAAGCCCTCGCCCAGCTGCGGCGCGGCGCGCTCGGCCATGGTCTGAAGGGCGGCATGGATGACCGCCGCGCGGCCGTGGATGAATGCGGCGATGATGATCGCTGCGGTGAACTGCAGGACGCCCAGTCCGATATTGCCGACCAGGCCGAGCAGCCGGCGCGCCATCTGGTTGAGCTGCGGCTCGATCGTTTTCAGCGTTTCGCCGAGTTCGACCGAGGCGGTCTCCCAGAACCCGGCAATCCGGTTTCCGATCAGCGGCAGATCGTAGACGAAGGGCGGCGGCGGCGGGACCGTGATCTCGCCCTCCAGGATGCCGGTTGCGATCTGCGACAGGTTCTTGACCAGCGAGGAGCCCAGGACGCCCAGGGGCACCAGGATCACGAGCAGGGTGACGGTGGTCAGCAGCAAGGCGGCGAGACTGCCCCGGCCGCCGAGGGTCCGGGTCAGCCAGAGATAGACCGGGTGCATGGCGACGGAGAGGATCGCCGACCAGATCAGGATCGGAATGAAGGGCCGCAGCAGGCTGAACGACCAGTAGATCACGATCGCCGCCAGGGCCAGGCGGATGGCGATGTCGGGCCAGCCGAGCCCGGCTCCGCCGGCGCAGCTCTTGCTGTCAGCCTCGCTGGCGCTCATTGGGCGGCTCCCCCCGGGCGTGGGTTCAGGCGGTCTCGTCCAGGCGGCGGGTCAGCGCCCGGATGTGGGCCGGGCCGATCCCGCAGCATCCGCCGAGGATCTGGGCGCCGGCGTCGCGCCAGCCCAGGCAGGCCTTGGCGAAGGCCGCCGGTGGGATGATGTCGACGAAGCGCCACTCGGGCATCTCGAAATAGCCCGAGTCCGGGTAGACTCCCATGGGGCCGTCCCAGTGCCGCCTTATGGCGGCCAGGGCCTGCTCGGTGATTTCCATTGGCGAGTGCATGATCAGGTAGGCCTCGGCGCCGAGCGGGCGCAGGGTCTCGAGCATGCGGTCCATCGGGACGCCCGTGCCATAACCGACCAGGCCCTCGCCGTCCGGGTCCGCTTCCACGCTCAGCCCGATCCAGACCGGCAGCCCGGTGGCCACGGCGGCCTCGGTGGCCCAGAGCGCCCGCTCGTCGTCGCGCAGCATCTCCATGGCCAGGAGCTCGGCCCCGCTCTTCACCAGGGCCTCGGCCTTGCGTGCGAAGAGCGCCCGCTCCTCCGCCTCGGGCCAGCGCGGCGGTTCCGGGTTCCGGTTCGTGCCCTGGGGCACCGGTCCCATGGTCGAGAAGGACCCGGCGATCACCACCGGTTTCTCGCCCTGGGCGGCGTCCCGCGCGTGGTGGGCGATCTCGAGCGCCTCCTGGTCGAGCGCCTCCATCTCGTCCAGCTTGTCGTGGAACTTCAGCATCAGCGGGCTGGTGGCGAAGGTGTTGGCGATGATCACCTGGGCCCCGGCCTTGATGTAGTCCTCGTGGACCGCCTGGAGGATGTCGCCGTGGCTTTTCGTCGCCAGGGCGCACCAGACCTCTTCGCTCATCGGCACGCCGCGGCGCTGCAGCTCCGTGCCGGTTGCGCCGTCGATGACCACGGTGTCGCCCGCGGCCAGACGGCTTCGAATCTCGTCATACATGACCGTCGCTATAGCAGAGGTCGCGGGGCAAAAGCCACCGCCGCCGCAGGGGGCGCGGCATGGAATTCCGCCGCCTCACGAGCGCTCGGGCGGCGGCGGCATCTGGAAGGGGTGCTTGGGCCGCTCGCCGGGCAGCGAGACCACGTTCTTCGAGCCGCAGCGGCTGCAGCGCAGGTGCCGCGCCGCAGAGATCACGCGCAGGTCCGAGCCCAGGCGCTCGATCAGGTGGCGCGGCGCCAGGCAGCTCTCATGGTGGCAGTCCTTGCAGCGGCAGTAGACCGTGCGGCCCGACCGCCGCAGTTCGCCCAGGGTGATTTTTCGATCGCCGGCGCCGAACATGGAAGAGAACATAACATGAACATTATGAGGACTCCAGGGAGCGGGCCGGTCGGTGCATCATTGAACCTTGCATGGAAGTGGAGCTTGGCTGGGGGACCTGGATTCGAACCAGGGCTGCTCGGGTCAGAGCCGAGAGTTCTACCGCTAAACTATCCCCCAGCAGGGCCGGCCAGGTGGGCCGGCGGCCGAGTAGGCGTCTATTTAGTCCCTGACGGGGGGGCAGTTCAACCGCTTGTTTCCGCGGGTAGGCGCCCGAAGGGCGCCTGGGGCCATGGCGTTTCCGGCTAACGGGTGCTTAGATTGACTGCGAGGGGCCCCGAGTCGGGGCGCCCCAGGTATGCGAGTGGAGCTGCGGAAAGGGTTTTCCTGGTGACCTTGAGCGATGCGACCCCGCCGGCCGAGCGCGCGCCGGCCGCGGAGACCGGAGCCGGCGAGGCGGCGGTCTACGGGGCGCTCGACATGGGCACCAGCAGCTGCCGCCTCCTGGTTGCCGAGCCGCGCCGCCACGCCCAGGGTTGCGACTCCCACGGCCGGAACTCAGGGGCCCCGGGTCTGCCGTTTCGGGTGATCGACGCCTACTCCCGCGTGGTTGGCCTCGGCGAGGGCCTCAAGACCAGCCGCGAGCTCTCGCCGGCGGCGATGGACCGGGCGATCGCGGCGCTCAAGGTCTGCGCCGGCAAGCTGCGCCGCCGCCGGGTGCGCCACCTCCGCGCCGTCGCCACCGAGGCCTGCCGCCGGGCCGACAACGGCGGCCAGTTCTGCGACCGGGTCGAGCGCGAGACCGGGATCGGGATCGAGGTGATCTCCCGGGCCGAGGAGGCCCAGCTCGCCCTGACCGGCTGCCAGCCGCTGCTGGATCCGGCCCGGCGCCACGCGCTGGTCGTCGATATCGGCGGCGGCAGCACCCAGATCAGCTGGCTCGAGCAGGTGCCTGGGGGGCAAGAGGGACAGCGCGCCGTCCTGCGGGCCTGGCACTCGATCCCCTTCGGCGTGGTCGGCGTCAGCGAGGGCTTCGCCGACGGCGCGATCGCGGGGCAGGCCTTCGAGAGCCTCGTCGCCGAGCTGGCGGCGGCCCTCGCGCCTTTCGAGCGGGCTCACGGGCTCGGCGCCAAGGCGGCCGCCGGCGAGGTCCAGATGCTCGGCATGTCGGGAACGGCCACGATCCTGGCCGGTGTCCACCAGGGCCTGCGCCGCTACCGGCGCGATCTGGTCGACGGGCGCAGGCTGCCGCGCGAGACCGTCCTGTCGCTCACCCGGCGGATCGCCGGCATGAGCTATCGGGAACGGGCCGGGGACCCCTCCATCGGCCGTGCCCGGGCCCGTTACGTCGGCGGCGGCTGCGCAATTCTGGAGGCGATCTGCGGCACCTGGCCGGTCGACGAACTTACCGTGGCCGACCGCGGCCTGCGCGAGGGGATCCTGCACGGCCTGATGGCGGCGAACGGCGCCCGCGGCGCGGCATCGCCGCCGGGGCAGAGCCGGGCGCCTTGACCGGCCGCGGCCGGCGCCCGCCCGGGTCCAAAAGGGGCGGGAAGAGGGGCTCCAAGGGGGGCGGCACGCCGGGCGACGGGGGCCCACGCCGGCTCGGCGTTCGGGTGCGCAAGGCCGCCGGGCGCACCAGCGCCTCGACCCGCTGGCTGCAGCGCCAGCTCAACGACCCCTACGTCGCCGAGGCCCAGCGCCTCGGCTACCGCTCCCGCGCCGCCTTCAAGCTGATCCAGCTCGACGACAAGGTGGGCCTGCTGCAGCCCGGCGCCCGGGTGGTCGATCTCGGCGCCGCGCCGGGCGGCTGGAGCCAGGTCGCCGTGGAGCGCTGCGGCGACAAGGGCCGCGTCGTCGGCCTCGACCTCGCGGAGGTCGAGCCCCTGGCCGAGGCCACATTCCTGCAGGGCGATTTCCTCGACCGGGACGCGCCCGAGCGCCTGCGCCAAGCGCTGGGCGGCCCGGCCGACGTCGTGCTGTCGGACATGGCGGCGCCGGCCACGGGGCACGCCGCGACCGATCACCTCCGGGTCATGGGCCTGGCCGAGGCGGCGCTCGACTTCGCCGAGGAAGTCCTGGCGCCCGGCGGCGCCTTTGTCGCCAAGGTGCTCCAGGGCGGCAGCGAGCGGGAGATGCTGGACCGCCTGCGCCGCGGCTTCGCCAAGGTGCGCCACGTCAAGCCGCCGGCCAGCCGCAAGGACTCGGCCGAGCTCTACGTCGTGGCGACGGGCTTCCGCGGCGCGGCCGCCCTGGACGGGGCGGAGGATTAGCGGATCGGAACCACCCCTCGGCGGTTCCCAGGAGTTCCCAGAAGCCGAGGGCCTCGAAGCCGTACCAGAGCGTGCCGCCGTGAACCGCAACGGTCAGGCTGTCGCCGATCAGGATCACCATCGCGCCGATGGTGCTGGTGCTTATGGGGCGGGCCTCGGGCACGCACCACCTCCCCCTCGGCCCAGAATCGGTCAGAGCGGGTAGCTGCCCTCGTGGCGAAACCCTGCCGGGCCGGCGATCCGCTGTTTTAGCTGCCTACGAGCTTCACGGGTGAACGATCCTGAGTGGAGGTTAGCACCATACCAATCTCAAGGTAGCGGCGAACCCTGCTCAATCTTATTAAAGTTGTAGTTTTGTGATTTCCTAACCAACAAGATTTCGCAATCCTGTCGCAGCTTGACCTGTTCCCACCGAGAAAGGCCCCGGGGCCTATCACCATCGCTGGTGACAGGCGCGCTCTGACGCTGGCGTTTCCCGGTTTGACGTGACCCCTGTCACTCTGGCTTCGGCTTGATATCCGCCCGTTGCGAGTCGTGCCAAGGCGCGCGGTAAGGAACGCCTTCAGAGAGACCGCTTTCAGTAGGGGTAAGGCTTCATAAAGCGGCAACGAGTCCCCGCTATTCATACCTGGGGAGAGCGCCATGGTAAGCCCAAGAAACACAGTCGCGACACCCTCCGGCATGACCGCATTCCTCAGTCGCCGGGGGGTTGAGGTCACGGGTCTCACCCTTGTCCTCATTGGGCTCGCCTGCATGGCGGCGCTCGCCAGCTACAATCCACTGGATCCGAGTTCCGTCGATGGTTGGCGCGCAACGGTGCTCAGCCTGATGGGCTGGCCCGGTGCCGTGACCGCGGATCACCTCTACCGCAGCATGGGTGCAGCCTCCTGGCTGCTTGGCCCGCTGTTCGTGGTCTGGGGCTGTCAACTCGGCACCCGCAGGCAGCTCAACCGGCCGGGACAGCTGCTGATCGTCGCCCCACTCGTGTTGGGTCTGTCCTCCCTTGCCCTTGCCGTCTTGCGGCCGTTCTCGGACTGGCCGCATACGAACTTGCTGAATGGCGGCGTCATCGGCGACGTGCTGTACGAAGCGCTGATCCCCAAGGCCACCGCAGTGATCGGCCTTGATGTCCGATGGATCGGCCTCTTGGTCGCCGTGCTCGCGGTTGCGGGGCTCCACGTCGCGCTGGGCGGCAGCGCAAATTTCGGACAGTGGGTGGACCGGGTAACCGGGGCATTCCGTCGGCTGGCCGGTCCCGGCGGTCCTGGGACGGGTCCCATGGCGCAGGGCCAGGCGTCACAGCCCATCACGTTCGAAGCGACCGCGCCGCGCGGTGGTAAGGCGGCGGAGAAACGCAACAAGGCAAAACGCCACACGCGCGCTGATTTCGGACCGGCCAAGGACTATCGCCTGCCCGCGCTCAAGCTTCTTGCAACCCATAAAACCGGCGGCAAGAAAGCGGGGTCGCAAAAGCAAAAGAAGGAGCTGGCGGGCAGCGCGGAGCTGGTGGAATCCGCGCTCGCGGATTTCGGCGTCAAGGGCAAGGTCGCCGAAATACGGCCGGGGCCGGTCGTCACGCTCTACGAGTTCCAGCCCGCGCCCGGCGTCAAAGCGTCCCAGGTGGTCGGGCTCGCCGATGATATTGCCCGCTCGTTGGGCGCCGATTCGGCACGCGTCGCCGCCATCCCGGGGCGCAAGGCCCTGGGGATCGAGATCCCGAACAAGGTCCGCGAGATGGTGGCATTGCGCCAGTTGTTGGCATCGGACGACTACGCGCAGGCCCCGCCCGGCCTGACTCTGGCCCTGGGCAAGGACATCGGCGGCGCCCCGGTGGTGGCCGACCTGGCCGCCATGCCCCACCTCCTGGTCGCCGGCACCACCGGGTCGGGCAAGTCGGTCGGGATCAGCACCATGATCCTGTCGCTGCTCTACCGGCTGACTCCGAACCAATGCCGTTTCATCATGATCGACCCGAAGATGCTGGAGCTGACGGCCTTTGACGGCATTCCCCATCTCTTGGCGCCCGTCGTGACCGATCCGGACGAGGCCGTGGCCGCACTCGACTGGACCGTGCGCGAGATGGAGTTCCGCTACCAGGCCATGTCGGCCCTCGGCGTTCGCAACATAGCGGGCTACAACGCCCGCGTAGAGAAAACCGGCAAACAGGAGTCCCGCGGCGGGCCGGACGAAACGGACCCGGAGACGGGCGAGCCTGCCGCTGGTCCCTCAAATCCGCTGCCACACATCGTCGTCGTGGTCGACGAGATCGCGGACTTGATGCTGACCGCCGGCAAGGAAGTGGAAACCGCCGTCCAGAGGATCGCCCAAATGGCGCGGGCGGCTGGGATCCATCTCATAATGGCGACCCAACGCCCCTCGTCCGACGTGATCACCGGCACCATCAAGGCCAACTTTCCCACCCGCATCAGCTTCCAGGTGACATCCAAGATCGACAGCCGCACGGTTCTGGGCGAGGGCGGCGCCGAGCAACTTCTGGGGCAGGGTGACATGTTGTACATGGCGGGTGGTGGGCGCTTCATCCGGGTCCACGGGGCCTTCATCTCCGACGAGGAGGTCGAGGCCGTGGTCCGGTTCCTCAAGGACCAGGGCGAGCCCGTCTATATCGATGCCGTGACCGAGGGCGAGGGCCTAGAGCCGATCCGACAAACCCGGTGAATCTGCTCTAACTAGTTGATATCGCTCGGATTCACATGTTTTGCCGGAACCGCGAAAGGGTTTCCGTCAAAACATGATCCGCTCTAGCAGAGGCCGCGTCGCCAAAGGCGACACGGGAGCCCGAGGGCGCCACTTAGAAGTCGCGTTCTGGCTGGCAAGCGAAGCACTATAACGTCACTCGCGATGTCCGGGGTGCGGTCGACAAGGGACACCACGCGTTTGCGGCTATGCGCCCGGCGAGGCCGCCGTCACTTGATGCCGGCGCGCATGAAGCTCTGAACGAACTGGCGCTGGAACAGCAGGAAGGCGACGAGGAGGGGGCCGGAGGTCATGAGCGTGGCGGCCGTGATGACCGACCAGTCGACGCCCTGATCGGTCGAGGAGAAGATGCTGAGGCCGACGGTGAGCGGCCGCGTCTCGACCGAGTTGGTCACGATCAGCGGCCACAGGAAGTTGTTCCAGTGGTGGCTGACCGAGACCAGGCCATAGGCGACGTAGACCGGCGTGGCCAGCGGCACGTAGACCTTCCAGAGCACCTGGAGGAAGTTGGCGCCCTCGACCCGCGCGGCCTCGTCGAGCTCCCTCGGGATCGTCTTGAAGGTCTGGCGCAGCAGGAAGATGCCGAAGCCCGAGGCCATGTAGGGCAGGCCGATCGCCGTGATCGTGTCGAGCACGCCGAGGAACCGCATGGTGCGGTAGTTCTCGACGATCAGGATGTCGGGCATGACCATGAGCTGGACCAGCACCAGCATGAAGACCACGTCCCGTCCGCGGAACTCGAAGCGGGCGAAGGCATAGGCGGCCAGCGTGCAGAGCACGAACTGCGCGATCAGGATCATGGTCACCAGGATGACCGTGTTCAGGAAGTAGCGGGCGAAGGGCGCCGCCTCCCAGGCCTTGGCGAAGTTCTCCAGGGTAAGCGGCGCGAAGAGGTCGAAGCGAACCGCGTAGGCCGAAGGATGAAACGCGGTCCAGAAGGCGTAGATCAGCGGCAGGAGCCAGAGGATCCCCAGGGTCCAGGCCCCCACGGTGTTCAGGGCACGATCGAAGGCGCTGCTGGGGAAGGGCGCGTTCACTGGTAGTGCACCTTGCGGTCGAGATAGAGGAATTGCCCGATCGAGACCGTCGCCAGGATGACCAGGAGCACCACCGTCAAGGTCGCGCCATAGGCCGTGTCCCAGAACTTGAAAGCGTTCTCGTAGATGTAGAACAGCAGCAGCGAGCTGGCGTTGTCCGGCCCGCCCTCGGTCATGAGGAAGATATGGTCGACCAGCCGGAAGGAGTTGATCACCGCGTTGACCAGCACGAAGAGCGTGGTCGGCATCAGCAGGGGGAAGGTGATCCGGCGGAAGAAGTACCAGCGGCCGGCGCCCTCCAGGGCCGCCGCCTCGGCCAGCGAGGGCGGAATGGTCTGCAGCGCCGCCAGGTAGAAAATCATGAAGAAGCCGGCCTCCTTCCAGATCGCGACCACGATGATGGCGTTCAAGGCCGTGTCGGGGTCGCCCAGCCAGTTGTGGCTCGGGATTCCGAACAGGCCGGTGATCTGGTCGATCAGCCCGAAGCCCGGCGTATAGAAGAACATCCAGATGTTGGCGACCGCGATCAGCGGCAGCACGGTCGGCGTGAAGTAGGACATGCGCAGGAAGCCGCGACCGGCGAGCCTGCCGTTGACCCAGATCGCCATGATGATGGCCAGGGCGATGGAGATCGGGATCGTGCCGAGCGCGTACCAGAAATTGTTCCACAGCACCTGCCAGAAGATGTCGTCCTCGAGCAGCGTGGCGTAGTTGTCGAGACCTACGAAAACCGCGGAACGTCTGCCGCGCGGCGTCGAGAAGAAGCTGCTCCAGAAGGTCACGACCGCCGGGTAGTGGGTGAAGGCGGCGAGCATCACTAAGGCCGGCAGCAACAGCAGCCAGGCGTAGATGGTGGTTCTTTGTCTAGACACGGGAGATGGTGCAGCCGGGCCGACGAACCGCCCGCGGCGACTCGTCGGCCCGGATCGGCATCAGCGGTAGGCCTTCAGGATCCGGTCCGCCTTCTTCTGGGCGGCCTTCATCGCGTCCTCCGGCGTCGTCTTGCCGATGATCGCGGCCTCCAGGCCGTCGTTGAAGATGGTCGTGACCCGCTGGTTCTGATAGGTCGAGAGCTCCGCCGTGGCGAACTCCAGCTGGTCGCGCGCCACCAGGGCCGGCGGGAAGTCCCTGGTGTACTCCTGCATGGCCGGCGTCTCCCAGGCGTCCGGGCGGGGCGCGACATAGCCGGTCGCAATCGTCCACTTGGCGGCCTGCTCGGGCGAGGTGATCCACTTGATGAAATCGAGCGAGGCTTTCTTCTGCTCGTCGGTCGAGTCCTTGAAGATGTAGAAGTTGCCGCCGCCGGTCGGCGCGCCGCGGCGCTTGTTGGCCGGCAGCATGGCAACGCCGAAGCCGAAGGGCGCGTTGTTGCGCACGTTGGTCAGGTTGCCGGTCGTGGTCCACATCATCGCGGTCTCACGCTCGAAGAAGGCCTTGGGCGTGGTGCCCCACTCGACGATCCCCGGCGCCATGATCTTGTGCTTGGTGCTGAGGTCGACCAGGAACTGCAGCGCCTCGATCACCTTCGGATCGTCGAAGTAGGTCTCGTTGCCGTCGGAATTCATGATGAAGACGTCGTTCTGGGTGGTCAGGCCCTGGAACAGCCAGTAGGGGAAGCCCGAGGTCGGAATGCGCAAGCCCCATTGCGTCACGTTTCCGGCGCTGTCCTTCTTGGTCAGCTTCTTGCCGAAGGAGACCATTTCCTCCCAGGTCGCTGGCGGCGTTTCGGGGTCGAGCCCCGCCTCCTTGAAGGCTTCCTTGTTCCAATAGAGCACCGGCGTGGAGCGCTGGAACGGGATGCCGTAGGTCTTGCCGCCGGTGCGGCTATTCTCCATGAAGGCGGGATAGAAGCTGTTCAGCCATTCCTTCTCTTCGCTCGTCGTGATCAGATCCTCGAAGGGGACGATCGCCTCCTCCTCGATCAGCGTGAACATGTCGACCGACAGGATCACCGAGAGCTGCGGGGCGTTGCCGCCGCGCACCGCGGTCAGGACCTTGGTGACCGTGTCCTGGTAGCTGCCGGCATAGACCGCGTCGATCTTCACGCCGGGAGTCTGGCTGACGTATTCCGCCGTCAGGCTGTCGATGGTGTTGGCCGCCTTGCCGCCGACCGCCACGGGAAAGAAGAACTGCAGGTCGACCTCGGCCGAGGCGGTCCTTGCGGCCCCGAAGACGAGACAAACCGCGAATGCCAGGTACAGGATCTTAGAGATTGCACGCATAGTTTTTCCTCCCTCCATTCCAGGCGCTGCTGCGCCAATTGCCGTGATCATTTATTCGTTGCCTGTTCCATCTCCATGACTCGGCCGGGCGCGCTCGCTCTGAGGTCGTCGCGCCGCTGACCGGAGGAAACCTGAAACAGGTGGGCGCTCTCCGGTTGCCAAACGAGACCGACCCGCGTGCCCGGCTCGATCCGCAGGCGGCCGTGGGCGCGCACGGCGACGCGCTGCTCGCCGACATCGCAATCGACCACGGAGTCGGCGCCGAGGTACTCGAGATCGCGCACGGTGGCCGGAATCCCGTCGCCGCCGCCGCTGATCTGAAGATCCTCGGGACGCACGCCGAGGCTCAGATCGTCGCCGGGGTGATCCGGGACCAGGGGATGATCGAGGCCCGGGATCGCGGCACCGCCGGGCCCCGGGCCGAGCCGGATGATGTTCATCGGCGGCGTGCCGATGAACTGGGCGACAAAGGCCGTGGCGGGTCGCTGATAGATCTCCTCCGGCGGCGCGTTCTGCTCGATCCGGCCGTCGCGCAGCAGGATCACCTGGTCGGCCATGCTCATGGCCTCGGCCTGATCGTGGGTGACGTAAACCATGGTGATGCCCAGCTTGCGCTGCAGGGAGCGGATCTCGAGCCGCATCTCGTGGCGCAGCTTGGCGTCCAGGTTGGACAAGGGCTCGTCCATCAGGCAGACCGGCTTCTCGGCGATGATCGCCCGGCCCAGGGCGACCCGCTGCTGCTGGCCGCCGGACAACTGGCTCGGCCGCCGGGCCAGCAGCGCCGACAGCCCGAGGAGCTCCGCCGTGCGCTCCAGGCGACCCTGCCGTTCGGCCTTGAGAACCTTGCGGACCTTGAGGCCGAAGAGAATGTTCTCCGCCACCGATAGGTGGGGAAAGAGCGCATAGGACTGGAAGACCATGGAGAGGTCGCGCTTTGCCGGCGGCAACTGGGTCACGTCGCGCCCGCCGATCACGATGCGGCCCGCGCTCACGTTCTCCAGCCCTGCGATCAGGCGCAGGGTGGTCGACTTGCCGCAGCCCGACGGCCCGAGCAGCACCGTGAAGCGGCCTTCCGGCGCCACGAACGAGATATCGTCGACAGCCTTGGTGTCGCCCCAGAGCTTGCTGACGCCTTCTGCGGAAATCGTAGACACAAGCCTCCCCCGGGACCGCTTTCGGTCCATGGTCCGCCGGCCCTTCGAGACGCCGCCGTTGAGGCCGATGCTACTATGAAAATACCGCGTTTGCAGCCGCCCAGGGTCAATTGCCGCCGGCGATGTCATCAAATCCGGATCTGCGCCAAGAGCGGCCGGCGAGTCGGCAATTGGCTTGGCATGGCGGGGTGGCTGTGTATGATGCGCCGCCAATCAGAAAAACCCCGCCGGAGGCCCAAAAGCCCGGCGCAGAGCTAGAGGTTGGCATGGAAATCCGCGAGGCGCTGACATTCGACGACGTCTTGCTACAGCCGGCCAAATCCGCCGTCCTCCCCAGCCAGACCGATCTCTCGACCCGCCTGACCCGCGACATCCGCCTCGGCCTGCCCCTGCTCTCGGCGGCCATGGACACGGTGACCGAGAGCGACCTGGCGATCGCCATGGCCCAGGCCGGCGGCATGGGGGTCGTGCACAAGAACCTCTCGGCCGCCGAGCAGGCCGAGGAGGTGCGCAAGGTCAAGAAGTTCGAGAGCGGCATGGTGGTCAACCCCGTGACGATCTATCCCGACGAGCCCCTGGGCAACGCGCTTGCGCTGATGGAGAGCTGGAAGATCTCGGGCATTCCAGTGGTCGAGCGCAGCGGCGGCCCCCTGGTCGGCATCCTGACCAACCGGGACGTCCGCTTCGCCGACAACGACCGCCAGCCGGTCAGCGAGCTGATGACCAGCGACCACCTGGTCACGGTCAAGGAGGGGGTCGACCGGGAAGAGGCCAAGCGCCTGCTGCACCAGCACCGCATCGAGAAGCTGCTGGTGGTCGACGACGACTACCGCTGCATCGGGCTGATCACGGTCAAGGACATTGAGAAGGCCCAGGCCCATCCGGGCGCCTGCAAGGACGAGCAGGGCCGCCTCCGGGTCGCCGCCGCGACCGGCGTCGGGCGCGACGGCCGGATCCGCGCCGAGGCGTTGCTGGACGCCGAGGTCGACGTCATCGTGGTCGATACGGCCCACGGCCACTCGGCCGGCGTGCTCGAGGCGGTCGCCACGGTCAAGCGCCTCTCCAACAAGGCCCGGGTGATCGCCGGCAACGTGGCGACGGCCGAGGGCGCGAAGGCCCTGGTCGACCGCGGCGCCGACGCGGTCAAGGTCGGCATCGGCCCCGGCTCGATCTGCACCACGCGCGTCGTGGCCGGGGTCGGCGTGCCCCAGCTGACCGCGCTGATGGACATCGTCGAGGTCTGCCGCGGGCAGGACATCCCGGTCATCGCCGACGGCGGCATCAAGTATTCCGGCGATCTCGCCAAGGCGATCGCCGCCGGCGCCGACTGCGCCATGGTCGGCTCGCTCCTGGCCGGCACCGACGAGAGCCCGGGCGAGGTCTTCATCTACCAGGGCCGCTCCTACAAGTCCTACCGCGGCATGGGCTCGCTCGGCGCCATGGCGCGCGGCTCGGCGGACCGCTACTTCCAGCAGGAAGTCAGCGACGACCTCAAGCTCGTGCCCGAGGGGGTCGAGGGGCGGGTGCCCTACAAGGGCCCAGTAGGCAACATCATCCACCAGCTGGCCGGCGGCCTGAGGGCGGCCATGGGCTACACCGGCAACGCGACGATCGCCGACATGCAGGTCGGCTGCCGTTTCCTCAAGGTCAGCGCCGCCGGCCTCAGGGAAAGCCACGTGCACGATGTCGCGATCACCCGCGAGGCGCCGAACTACCGCCGCGACGTTTGAGCCGCCGCCGCTGGGACGGCCGGACGGCCCATGAAGCCCGCCGCCCGGATTCAGGCCGCGATCGAGCTGCTCACCGAGATCGGGGCGCGTGACCAGCCGGCGGACCTCCTGGCCCGCGACTACTTCCGCACCCGGCGCTACATCGGCTCCAAGGACCGCCGGGCGGTCTCCGACCTGGTCTACCGCGTGCTGCGGCACCGGGCCCGCCTGGACTGGTGGCTCCAGAGGGCCGGCGGCGCGGTCTCGCCGCGCGGCCGCGTCCTGGCCGAGCTCGCCCTGGTCGGCGGCGAGACGCCGGAAGCGCTGGCCGGGTCCTTCGACGGCGCGCGCTATAACCCCGGCAAGCTGACCGAGGCCGAGGCCGGGATGCTGGCGGCGCTGTCGGGCGGCGCGCTGGATCATGACGACCAGCCCGCCTGCGCCCGCGCGGAGGTCGCGCCCTGGCTGTACAAGCGCCTCGCCGACGCCTTCGGGGCCGAGGTCGACGCCGAGCTGGCCGCGCTGGGCCGCGAGGCCGGCCTCGACCTCCGGGTCAACAGCCTGAAGGCGGACCGCGAGGGGGCCGCCCGGGCGCTCGCCGCCGAGGGGATCGAGACCGAGCCGACGCCGCTCTCGCCGCTCGGCCTGCGGGTGCGCGGGCGTCACGTCCTGCCGAGCCTGACGGCCTTCCGCGACGGCCTGGTCGAGGTGCAGGACGAGGGCGCGCAGCTGGCCGCCCTCTTGTGCGACGCGCGGCCGGGCATGGCGGTCGCCGACTTCTGCGCCGGGGCGGGCGGCAAGACCCTCGCGCTGGCGGCGCAGATGGGCGACCAGGGGCGCCTGGTCGCGCTCGACACCGACCGGGCGCGCCTGAAGCGCGCCGAGCCCCGCCTGGCGCGTGCCGGGGTCGGCGTGGCGGAGCTGCGCGGCCTGAAGGAGAGCGGCGACGCCTGGCTGGCCGCCGAGGCCGGGGCTTTCGACCGCGTGCTGGTCGACGCGCCCTGCTCGGGCAGCGGCACCTGGCGACGCCAGCCCGACGCCCGCTGGCGGCTGTCGGTCGCCGACCTGAACCGGGTCTTCGCCGTGCAGCGCCGCATCCTGGCGGCCGCCGCGACCCTGGTTCGCCCAGGCGGCCGGCTGATCTACGTCACCTGCGGCCTGCTGCCCGAGGAGAACCAGGACCAGGTCGCGCACTTCCTGCGCAAGGCGCCGGACTTCGCCCCGCTGCCGATCGCGGCGGTCTGGGCCGAGACCCTCGGGTCCGAGACCCTCGGAGCCGGGACCCCGGGCGGCGCCTGCCCGGCGTCGGGCGACACCCTGCTGCTGACCCCCGCGCGCCACGGGACCGACGGCTTCTTCGTCGCCGTGATGCGCCGCGGGGACGTGCCGTGAGCGCCGTGACGCTGCGCCCGGCGCGGCCCGGCGACGCCGCCGGCATCGCCCGGGTCCACGTCGAGACCTGGCGCGCGACCTACGCCGGCCTCGTGCCATCGGCTTACCTGGTCGGCATGAGCGAGGCCGGGCAGACCCTGTTCTGGCAGAAGCTGATCGCCCGGCGCGCCGGGGACAGCCTGCTGGTCGCCGAGGCCGGGGCCGGCGGCCCGCTGGTCGGTTTCGGCAACTGCGGTCCGTCGCGCGACCGGGCGATGGGCGCCGCCGGCGAGGTCTACACGCTCTACGTCGCGCTCGACTGGCAGGGCCGGGGGATCGGCCGCCGGCTCCTCAAGGGGCTGTTCGAGGCCTTCGTCCGCGCCGGCATCGGGGACGCCTTTCTCTGGGTTCTGGCCGACAACCCCTCGCGCTTCTTCTATGAAGCGGTCGGCGGCCAGCGCTCGGCCGAGCGGCGCGAGCCCTTCGCCGGCAGCCTGCTCGACGAGGCGGCCTACGTCTGGCCCGATCTCGCGCGCTGGCTGGCGGAGAACTAGCCCGTATTTCTCACCCTATCCA
>JASJEC010000084.1 GCA_030064845.1 Kiloniellales bacterium | reverse complement strand
CCTCTCGAGGCGCTGCCGCCCCTGCCCGAGGAATGCGCCTACTCCGAGATCGTCAACAAGCGGCCATGGCTCGATCGACGCAAGCAGAACGCCCTCTGCCCCTGTAAGGACCCATACCTCTGCGCACCCACGGACTGGTTCCAAGACAAGCCCATTGGGAAGCCCGACAAATCATTGGGCGCCAACTCCCGTGACTGGCGTCGTACCTCGAGGGTTGGTCGTTGAACAAACCATAGGACATCATCGACCTAGCACCGCGAACGGCGCGGCTACCGCCGGCTCAAATGAACGACACTTTGACCTTGTTCCCCTCTCGCCAGAGGACCCTGCAGTCGTGCTTTTCGCTCGGTGCGAGCTTCAGGGTGAAGCAGTCGGGCAGGTCCTTCATGTGAAGGGGCAGGCGGATGTCGGCGCCGACTTGGGACACCTTCAGGACCATGCCGTTGACCGCGCTGTCGCCGAACTCGATCTCGCAGGCCCTTATGCCCTTGGCCTGACGTCGGCGCTCTCTCGTGACGGTCTCGCGCGAGGGCGCCGTGACGACCTCCTCGGGCTCGACCGGCGGCCGTGACCGGGCGAAGGGCGGCAGCAGCCGCTCGAAGAAATCGGCAAGGGCGTACCAGATGTCCTGCAGCATCGCGTCACCTCGTCACGTGCGAGCGCCTGCCTGTGACTTAATTCTTGTTTCCCATCGGCCACTGCACACGAACCGACGGACACTCCAGATGCTGAAGCACCAGGCCTAAGGACCCGAAAACAGACTTGGTAAACGCGGCAACCGTACAATTTTCGGACAATTCCCCGCCCGACGGTCTTTATTGCCGCCCGGCGTGTGGAAGGGCTCTGCAGGAAATTCGAGCCCAAGACCCGGCCCTTCGGCGGTACTATGATGCCCCCATGGATCTGGACACTTTCCAGGCCTCGCTCGCCGAGGCGGAGCCGCCTGCGCTGAGCGCCGCGCTGCAGGCGCTGTGGTGGGAGGCCAAGGGCGACTGGCATAGGGCCCACGAGGTCGCGCAGCGCGACAAGGGGCGCGACGGCGCCTGGGTGCACGCCTACCTGCACCGGGTCGAGGGCGACCTCTCCAACGCCCGCTACTGGTACCGCCGGGCCGAACAGCCCGAGTGCCTCGAGCCGACCGCCGCCGAGTGGGACGCGATCGCTGCAGCGCTTCTCAAGAAACCTGGAGCTCTTGATTAAGTTCATCCTTCGACAAAGGGGCGTAGGCCCGGCGCTACGCGCGGATGAGGGAGCTTTCTTGATACAGGTCACCCTCACCCTGAGCTTGTCGAAGGGTGATGGCGCCGGCTAAGCACTTTCTCGCCAGCCTGCTAGACTAAGCCATGACCTCCCGGCCTCTCGACACGCCCCGCACGCCGCAGCGCGCCCTCGTCACGGGGATCGCGGCGGTCTGCTGCGCCGTGTTCGGCTTCTCGGTCGCCGATACCCTGGCCAAGTGGCTGGGCCAGGAAGGCTTCACCTCGTTCCAGATCGTCTTCTTCCGCTACCTCTTCGGCCTGCTGCCGGTCGCCGTCTTCGTCTGGCACGCCGGCTTCGCCGCGCTGCGCACCCGGCGGCCGCTCGCCCACGGCCTCAGGGCCTGCCTGCTCTTCGTCGCGCTTAGCTGCTTCTTCGCCGGGCTCAACTACTTGCCGCTGGCCGAGGCCATCGCGATCGCCTTCCTGGCGCCGCTCTTCACCACGGCGCTGTCGCGCCCGGTCCTCGGCGAGCCGGTCGGCCCGCGGCGCTGGGGCGCGGTGCTGTTCGGCTTCGCGGGCGCGCTGATCATGCTGCGCCCGGGCACCGCGGCCTTCCAGCCCGAGGCGCTGCTGATCGTCGCCTCGGCGCTCTGCTTCTCCAGCGCCATGCTGCTGACCCGGCGGATCGCGCCGACCGAGACCAACGTCGCCATCCTGGCCTACTCGACGCTGGGCGCCGGCCTGGCCAGCCTGCCGTTCCAGGCCTTCGTCTGGCAGCCGCCCGAGCCCGGCCACCTCTGGGTCTTCCTGACGCTCGGCCTGATCGGCGGCGTCGCCGCCTACTTCATGATCGTCGCCTACCGCAACGCCCCGGCCGCGGTGATCGCGCCCTTCGACTACACGGCGATGATCTGGGGCGCACTGTTCGGCTGGGTCTTCTGGCAGGAGCGGCCCGAGGCGATCGTCATCCTCGGCGCGGTCCTGATCGCGGCCGCCGGCCTCTACATCACGCGGCGCGAGGCCAAGCTCGGGCGGCAATCCGCGCCCGGCAAGGGGGCGTGACGGGCGGCGGCTTGGCCGGTCTTAAAGGGCCTCTGAGTCCTTGATCACCGTCATGCTTCGACAAGCTCAGCATGAGGGTATCTCTTGGAAACATTTCCCCCTCACCCTGAGCGTGTCGAAGGGTGATGGTGCTGGCTGGGCACCGCACCCCGCCTTCACGCCCAGTCGTCCTCCAGGGGATAGTCCGAGAGCAGGACGGGGCCGGCGGCAGAGATCCAGACCGGCTGCTCCAGCTTGACGCCCTCGTACCCGCCCTCGGCGCCGACGTAGCTCTCGACGCAGACCACCATGTCCTCCTCGAAGACGCCGTCGTAGGCGCCCCACTCGGCGTCCTCGGGATACCAGATCAAGGGATACTCCACGCCGAGGCCGCAGCCGTGGGCGACGTCGGCGTAGCGGTTGGCGAGGTAGGGCTCGGGCAGCGCAAAGGACTTCTCGGCGTACTCCATGAAGCCCGCGCCGGGCCTGAACAGGGCCATGTTGTGCTCGAGCTGGCGGCGCGACATGTCGTAGAGCCGGCGCTGGTCGTCGCTCGGCCGGGTCTCGCCGATGGTCCAGGAGCGCGAGATGTCGTTGTAGAAGCCGTAGGGGCCGATCAGGTCGGTGTCGAAGGACAGCAGGTCGCCCGCCTCGACCACCCGGTCGCTGGTCTCCTGGAACCAGGGGTTGGTGCGCGGCCCGGTGGCGAGCAGTCGGGTCTCCGGGTACTCGCCGCCCCGGGCGATCGAGGCCCCCAGGAGGGCGCCCAGGATCTCCGACTCGCGCAGGCCCGGCCGGGCCGTCGCGCGCATCTCGGCGACCGCCGCCTCGCAGCTCGCCAGGGAGTGCTTGAGGGCGCGGATCTCCTCGCGCGACTTGATCGCCCGGGCCCGCTCCATCACCGCCTTGCCGTCGGCCAGCGCGACCCCCTCGGCCTCGAGCGCCCGGACCAGCGGCAGGTCGGCCCGGTCGAGCGCCAGGCGGCCGCCCCCGGCCGCGCGCAGCAGGTCGCCCAGCTCGGCGGCCAGGCGCCCGGCCATCTCCTCGCCGCGCGGGCCGACCATCATGAAGTCGAAGGCGAGCGAGGGCCGGACCTCGCCCACGGTCTCGAGCGCGGCGGCGAGGTGCGCGGCGCTGGGCAGCTCGAAGAAGACCACGGGCCCCGCCGCCGGCACGAGGGCGTAGCGGCAATAGTTGTGCATGGTCCAGACCTGCATGTTCCGGCTGCCGGTCGCGTAGCGCAGGTTGACGGGATCGAACAGCAGGATCGCGGCGAGATCGCGCGCCGCCAGCTCGGCCTGGACCCGGCCGAGCCGATCGAGCCGGATGGCCGCCTCGTCGATCGGGCTGTCGTCGCGCAGGAAAGTCCTGTCGGTCATTCGGTCCAAAGCCTCCGAGGCCGAGCGGGCCGTACCCGCGTCCCAGTCATGCACGGGGCGGGCCGCCAAGTCCAATCCCTTGGCGCGACCGGTCTTTTCTGGCAGACAGTGGCCGCCGATCTTCAGTAGAGCCTCAAGCGGCACCATCACCCTTCGACAGGCTCAGGGTGAGGGCGGGGTGCCTCGAGCACATAACCTCATCCTGAGCTTGTCGAAGGATGAACGTGATCACGGGCACGGGCGTTTGTCCCCGGCCCGCCAGCGGAGTCGAGGGCCATGAACGACGCCGAGACCGGAACCGACAAGGAAGCCAAGCGCGACTTCATCCGCGACATCGTGCGCGCCGACCTGGAGGCGGGCCGCCACCAGACCGTGGTGACGCGCTTCCCGCCGGAGCCCAACGGCTACCTGCACATCGGCCACGCCAAGTCGATCTGCCTCAACTTCGGCGTCGCCGGGGAGTTCGGCGGCACCTGCTTCCTGCGCTTCGACGACACCAACCCGGTCAAGGAGGAGGAGGAGTACATCCGGTCGATCGAGGCCGACGTGCACTGGCTCGGCTTCGACTGGGGCGAGAACCTGACCTTCGCGTCGGACAACTTCGAGACGCTCTACGCCTGGGGCGAGCACCTGATCGAGACGGGCAAGGCCTACGTCGACGACCTCTCGGCCGACGAGATCCGGGAACACCGCGGCACCCTGACCGAGCCGGGCCGGAACAGCCCCTACCGGGACCGTCCGGCCGCCGAGAGCCTCGACCTGTTCCGGCGCATGAAGGCCGGCGAGTTCCCCGACGGCGCGCGGGTGCTGCGGGCCAAGATCGACATGGCCGCGGGCAACATCAACATGCGGGACCCGGTGCTCTACCGCATCCTCCACGCGGCGCACCCGCGCACCGGCGACCAATGGTGCATCTACCCGACCTACGACTTCGCCCACGGCCAGTCGGACGCCATCGAGGGCGTGACCCACTCGCTCTGCACCCTGGAGTTCGAGGACCACCGGCCGCTCTACGACTGGCTGATCGAGCACCTGCCGGTGCCGTCCATACCGCGCCAGTACGAGTTCGCGCGCCTCAACCTGAGCCACACCGTGCTGTCCAAGCGCCGCCTGATCCAGCTGGTCGAGGAGGGCCATGTCGAGGGCTGGGACGACCCGCGCATGCCCACCCTGGCCGGCCTGCGGCGGCGCGGCATCCCGCCGGCGGCGATCCGCGACTTCGCGACCCGGATCGGCGTGACCAAGAGCCACAATGTGGTCGAGTTCGCCTACCTGGAGCACTGCGTGCGCGAGCTCTTGAACAAGACGGCCCAGCGGCGCATGGCGGTGCTGCGGCCGCTCAAGGTGGTGATCGAGAACTACCCCGAGGGCCAGACCGAGACCCTGGAGGCGGTCAACAACCCGGAGAACGAGGCCGACGGCACGCGCGAGGTGCCCTTCGGCCGGGTCCTCTACATCGAGCGCGAGGACTTCATGGAGGACCCGCCCAAGAAGTTCTTCCGCCTGGCGCCGGGGCGCGAGGTGCGCCTGCGCTACGCCTACTTCATCACCTGCCGGGAAGCGGTCAAGGACGAGACCGGCGAGGTGGTCGAGCTGCGCTGCACCTACGACCCGGAGACCCGCGGCGGCAACGCGCCGGACGGGCGCAAGGTCAAGGCGACCCTGCACTGGGTCGCGGCCGACAAGGCGATCCCGGCCGAGGTCCGGCTCTACGACCACCTCTTCGCCGTCGCCGATCCCGGCGCCAAGGGCGACGTGCTGGACGATCTGAACCCCGACTCCCTCGAGGTGCTCGACGGCTGCCGGCTGGAGCCGGCGCTCGCCGAGGCGCCGGACGGCGAGGCCCTGCAGTTCGAGCGCCAGGGCTACTTCTGCAAGGACCCGGATTCGAGCGCCGGCAAGCTTGTCTTCAACCGGACCATGACCCTGCGCGACCTCTGGGCCAAGATCCAGGCGCAGGAAGGCCGGAAGGGCAAGGGCTAGACTCTTTCCTCAGGGTATTCCGCACGGACCGTTTCCGCTCGCGGCCGCGGGTCCAGAGACGCTTCGAGTGCGATCAGCTTCATTTCCTTCTGGATGTCTTCTTTCAGAAACTGGACCCAAGAATTGTAGTTCGCGTGAATGTTCTCTCCGTCGTAGCCCAGGTTGCGGCTGTCCTTGTAGCTGATCGAGAAGGTCTTCCTGTCGAAGTAGATGTCGACGATCGCGGTATGCTTGTCCCTTACTTCGACCTGGGCCACCAGGTGACCCGGCCCGACCTCGGTCATCTCCCAGTCCCGCTTGAAACCCGCCCTCATGATGCTCTTCTTGATGCGCTCGAGGCTTACGCCCTCGGGCACGTTGAGCGGCGCCGAGTCGACGTTCTCGACCGGCGCGGACCGGCAACCGCCGAGGGCGAGAAGGAGTACGATCACGGATAGTCCGATAAGGCGCGTCACGTTTTTCCCCCCTTGTTCGAAATTCGAGCGGTCCATATCCAGTCCGGTTTTTTCCGCCGGACTCTAACCCCCGGCTGTTGCACCATGCCAGAGTCATTTCCGGCGCGCGCCGGCGATCCGCCGCGCCCGATGGCGCGCATCTCGCGCTGGATCCCGCTTCTCAGGCTCATGACCCACTGGTTGTAGTTCGGGTGAATCAGGCCGCGTCGGGCGTCGAAGTTGAGGTTCTCGCTGTACCTGTACTGGATCGAGAAGACCCGGGTATCGAAGAAGATGTCGGCCGCGGCCCGGTGCCGGCCCCGCACCTCGATCTCCGCCACCAGGTGGCCCGGCGCGATCTCCGTCATCCGCCAATCGCGGAGCGCACCGGCGCGCACGATGCCGGTCGTCACCTCTTCCAGCGTCACGTCGAGCGGCGCCATGAGGAGCGCCTGGTCGACGTTCCGGACCGGCGCCGAGCGGCAGCCCGCCATGGCGAGAAGGGCCAGGACCAGGACCAGTCCGATCGGGCGCGTCACGTCGCTTCTTCCTCTCGTGGCCGTCTTCGCGCAACCGCGCCGGCGGCGATCAGGCGAACCGCCGCGCCGGCACGAGGTCTCGCGGGACCCGCGTGCGCAGCGCCGGCGGCTGGCCCGGCTTCAGGGCGCGCATCTGCTTCTGGATCTCCGCCTTCAGGAAGCTGACCCACTTGTTGTAGCGCGTGTGTATCGTTCTGCCGTTGTATCTGAGGTTGACGCTGTCCTTGTAGACGATCGAGAAGGCCTCGGTGTCGAAGAAGATGTCGACCCGGGCCTGGTACCGGCCGCCCACCAGGAGCCTGGCCTCGAACAGCCCGGGCCTGATCTCGCGCATCTCCCAGCCTTGGATGAGGCCCGCGCGGATGACCGCGTCCGCGACGTCTTCGATCGTGGCGAACTCCGGCGCCGCCAGGGGCGCCGACTCGATGTTCTGCACCGGCGCCACGCGACAGGCCGCCAGGGCCAGCAGGGCGAGGAGCGCGGTAAGTCCCATCAAGCGCGTCACGTCGCTGTCTCCTTAATGGCGGCGCCCTGCGCCGAACACCCGCCCCGAGCCTACCACTCGGCCGGGCGGATCACTAAGGGATCTCGTTCGATCGGCAGGCCCGAGGGAATCCCCGAGGGAAATTCATGACCGCGCCCCGCGCGCAGGCTACACTGAGGTCTATGAACGACTTAGAAGAGGTTTGAGAGGCACGCCATGGCTTTGGGCAAGTTGCTCCGCGCCCTCGTCGGCGGCGGCGAGGCGAAGGAAGCGGCGGCCGGGGGAACCGCCTTCGAGTATCAGGGCTATATCATCCGGGCGACGCCCCGGCGCCAGGGCGCGCAGTGGCTGACAGTCGGCGTCATCGCCAAGGAGATCGACGGCGAGCTGAAGGAGCAGAGCTTCATCCGCGCCGACACCCACCCGACTCGCGAGGACGCCGAGAACTGCGCCATCGGCAAGGCCAAGAACATCATCGACCAGCAAGGCGAGGATCTCTTCGGGCGCAATCCCTAGAGCGGATCGCCTTTAAGGTTCCGATCCCCAGTTTCCTATGATCGGCCGCGTAGCGCCCCCTCACCCCGGCCCTCTCCCCCAAACTGGGGGAGAGGGAGTGCCGTGGCGCCGTCCCTTTTTCCCCCTCTCCCCCGCGTCGGGGGAGAGGGGGGCGAAGCCCGGCGCTACGCGCGGGTGAGGGGGTGTAAACGCCGATTGGCTTGATCTCTCGCCCTTCATCGGCCACAGCCTAGCCATGTCTTCGCCACTCGCTGCGCCCTCGACCTTGGCCTTCCTGCGCCTGGAATGGCGGTTCCTGCTGTTCGGGCTGCTGGTCGCCTTCTGGTCGAGCCCGGGCCAGACCTTCGTGATCTCGCTGTTCGGCGCCCGCATCCGCGAGGAGTTCGGCCTGAGCCACGGCGACTTCGGCGCGCTCTACATGGTCGGCACCCTGGCCAGCGCGGCCCTGCTGCTGCCGGCCGGCCGCCTGATCGACCGCCTGCCGCTAGAGCGCTTCACCCGCTGGGTCGTGCTCGGAATGTCGCTCGCCGCCGGCGCCTTCTCCCTGGTGGCCGGGCCGCTGACGCTCTGCCTGGGTGTCTTCGCGCTGCGCTTCACCGGCCAGGGCCTGATGACCCACATCGCGCTGACCGCCATGGCGCGCCGTTACCGGCGGGAGCGCGGCCGGGCGCTGGCCGTCGCCGGCTTCGGCCATCCGCTCGGCGAGGCGCTCTTCCCGCCCCTGGTGGTCGCGGCGCTCGCCTTGATGGAGTGGCGGCTGGTCTGGCTGTTGCTGTCGCTGGCCGTCGCGCTCTGTCTCCTGCCGGCGCTGCCCGCCCTGCTGCGCCGGACCGGGTCTCAGGACGGCGCCGGCGCGAGCGCCCTGGGCGACGGCGGCCCGGGCGTGCGGGACTGGACCCGGGGCGAGATGTTGCGCGATCCCCGCTTCTACCTGCTGGTGCCGGCGGCCATGGCCCAGTCGGCGATCGGCACCGGGATCTTCTTCCACCAGGTGCACCTCGTGGCGGTCAAGGGCTGGGACCTGGCGTGGTGGAGCCTCTGCTTCAGCTTCTACGCGGCGGCCAGCGTCGGCGCGGGCCTCGCCGCCGGCTTCCTGATCGACCGCTTCGGCGGCAGGACCCTGGCGCCGCTCAGCCTGCTGCCCTTCGCGCTCTCGCTGCTGCTCTTCTCCCAGGCCGAGGCCGCCTTCCTGGCCGCGCCCTTCATGGTCCTGATGGGCCTCAGCGCCGGCGGCCACGGGAGCGTGCTCGCCGCCATGTGGGCCGAGCTCTACGGCACGCGGCACCTGGGCGCGATCCGGGCGGTGGCGGCCTGCCTGATGGTCTTCGGCTCGGCCCTGGGGCCACTCTTCATGGGCTGGCCGCTCGACGCCGGTGTCTCGCTCGCGGCGATCGCCCTCACCGGCCTGGCCCTGACGCTGCTGGCCTGCGCCCTGGCCGCGGCCGCGCTGTGGCGAGGCGATTCGTAGGCTGGTTAGCGCTCCTCGGGGTGGGGCCGGATCAGGTAGACGAAGACCAGCACCCAGACCGCGAGGACCGCGGCAATGATGGCGAAGCCCGAGCCGGCCGCCGCCATGCCGGCGGTCGCCGCCCAGAGCACCGAGGAGAAGGCTTCGGCGAAGGTCGCGACCCGCGACGAGGTCTGGCGGCGCCGGAAGGCGCTGCGCCGCGCCTGGGCGCGGAACCAGATCTGGATCATCGTGGCCGAGACCGAGGCGGCGGCGATGGTGATCGCCGCCCAGAAGGCCAGCATGGGGGCGGCCAGGGCGAAGCCGATCAGCAGCGGGGCGGTAATCATGGCCATGGCGAGCAGCACGGCCTCGATCTTGGCCAGGATGGCGGAGAGCCAGGTGACGGGCGCGGTGCCGATCAGGTCGGGCGCGTCCTCGCCCGAGACGGCGAGCCAGGCGAGGCCGCCGGCGAGCTGTCCAGAGGCCATGACCAGGACCGGCACCATCACCAGCAGCGTGCCGACGTCGGAGCCGAAGTTGCGCCAAAGCAGGAGCGCCGGCGGCAGCAGGTAGAGGACCTGCATCAGGCTCTGGGAGACCAGCCAGGGATCCCGCCACAGGAGCGTCCACTCCTTGCGGCGCAGCGCCCGGCGCGGCGAAGTGCGGCGGAAGCCGGCGGCGCCGCGGCGCGAGACCTTGCCGTCGAAGGCGACCCCCGAGGCCGCGATCACGTGCTCGCCGAAGCGGGTCGAGAAGGTCACGATGGCCGCGAGCAGGCAGGCGGCGCCGATCGCCGCGACCGCCACGAGCGCCGTGAGGTCGCCCATCGCGGCCCGCGCCGGCCACCAGAAGTAGCTGTCGATGCCGGGCAGCGCCGCGAGGAAGAGCTCGGAGCGCATGAACTCGAAGCGGGCGAAGGTGCCGGCCGACATGATCGCCACCGCCTGGATGCCGATCACGAAACCGGAGCCCACCACCGCCGCCACGATCTGGGCGACCAGCCGGGTCCGCTTGGGGCCGAGGGTGCGGAACAGGGCGATGGTCAGCGCCACGGCGCAGGCCGCCGAGAAGGCGCCCATGGCCAGCAGCACGCCGTAGGTCGCCAGCCAGTGCGGACCGTCCAGTACCACCAGGGTGTTGACGAAGGGGACGGCGAGCAGCAGCGAGAGCACGGTCGTGGTGATGCCGATGACGCCGATCCGGATCGCGAAGACGCGGCGCGACGAGGCCGGCGACGAGAGGATCAGCTCCAGGTCGTCGCGCGCGTAGAAGGCCCGGGTCACGTGCTCCATGGCCTGGGACATCATCAAGGTCCAGGACAGGAAGCCGCAGAAGGTCACGAACACGATGCGGCCGGCCTGCAGGTCGGCCCCGCTCGAGGTGTCGAAGAAGCGTCCGATGAAGTGATAGGCGAAGGCGTGGGCGACCACGGCGAGCACCACGAGGCCGAAGGCGACCAGCGGCTCGCGCCGGCGCTTGCCCGCCGTCATGATCGAGACCCAGTCGCGCCAGATCAGGTTCAGCTCATGGCGGGCGAACCAGGTGAGGGTCGCGGTCTGGCTCACGCCGCGTCGCTCTGCTCGGCCTGCGCTTCGGCTTGCTGTTCCGCCTGCTGTTCGGCGACCAGCTCGAGGAAGATGTCCTCCAGGCTGTGCCCGTCGGGGCTGCTGTCGCGCCCGGCCTGGCGGCGCAGCTCCTCGAGCGTGCCCTCGGCGATCAGGCGGCCCCGGTCGATCACGCCGATGCGCTCGGCCATGCGCTCGGCGACCTCGAGAATGTGGGTGGTCATGATCACCGTCACCCCGCCGCGCACCCGCTCCACCAGCACGTCCTTGACCTGGCGGGCGGAGCCGGCGTCCAGGCCGGTCAGCGGCTCGTCGAGGATGATCAGGCGCGGCTCGTGGACCAGGGCGCCGGCCAGCGCCACCTTCTGACGCATGCCCTTGGAGAAGCCTTGGCAGCGCTCGTGGGCGTGAGGGCCCAGGCCCAGCCAGTCGATCAGCTCGCGCGCGCGCCGCTCGGCCTCGTCGGCGTCGATGCTCCAGAGGCCGGCGACGAACTCCAGGTACTCGTAGGGCGTCAGCTTGTCGTAGATCATGGGTTCGTCCGACACCCAGGCCGTCACCCGCTTGGCTTCGATCGGATCGGCCAGCGCGTCGATGCCGAAGATCGACACGCTGCCCGCGTGGGGCTTGAGCAGCCCGGCGACGATCCTGAGCGACGTGGTCTTTCCCGCGCCGTTCGGCCCGAGCAGGGCGTAGAACTCGCCGGCGCGGACCGTCAGGTCGAGATGGTCCACGGCCGGGCGGTCGAAATACTTGGTCAGTCCCCTGATCTCCAGGGCATGGGCCGAATCGCTCATGCTAACCCCCTGTAATTCCAGAGCCCCTTGGCAATCGTCCTGCTATACAGCAACAAGGTTTCCGATCGCTGAATGCAGGCCGGGGATTGACTTGCCCGGCCGCTTCCGGGCCTTAACCATGTTCGCGACGCTACGCGTGGGCACGGAGGCCGCCAGGTCCGATCCGTCAACCGGGTTTGTCCCTGGCGAGACTGTGCCTGTGGCTGCGGGCTAAATCTCTCACCACAGAGAACACAGAGGAAAAACCAACACCCTTCCGGCGCGCTTTGCGCGCAAACAACTCTCTAGTTGGTTCTCTGTGCTCTCTGTGTCTCTGTGGTGAACCCTTTTTGGTTCTTTGCCGGGGCCGACGAGCAAAAGGGGCACCACAGCAGACCAAAGGAGCGGGAGCATGAAGACCATCGGCCTGATCGGCGGCATGAGCTGGGAGAGCACCGTCGTCTACTACCGGCTGCTGAACGAGCTGGCCCGGGAGCGCCTGGGCGGCCTGCATTCCGCCGAGCTGATCCTCTGGTCGTTCGATTTCGCCGAGATCGAGGCCCTGCAGGCGGCCGGCGACTGGGCCGCGGCGACCCGGCGCATGGTCGAGGCGGCCCGGCGGGTCGAGCAGGCCGGCGCCCAGTGCCTCCTGATCTGCACCAACACCATGCACAAGATGGCGCCCGAGGTGGAGGCGGCGGTCGAGATCCCCCTGATCCACATCGCCGACGCCACGGCGGGGGCGATCCGCCGGAGCCGGGCCGAGCGCCCCCTGCTGCTGGCCACGGCCTACACCATGGAGCAGGACTTCTACAAAGGCCGCCTGAAAGAGGCCCACGGCATCCAGGCCCTGGTGCCCGACGCCGCCGGCCGCAAGACCGTGCACGACATCATCTACGACGAGCTCTGCCGGGGCGTCGTCCGGCCCGAGTCCAAGGCCCGCTACCTGGAGATCGTGGCCGAGGGGCGGAACGCCGGCGCCGACGGCGTGATCTTCGGCTGCACCGAGGTCGGTTTGTTGATTTCCCCGGAAGACTTCGACATCCCGGCCTTCGACACCACCCGCATCCACGCCGAGGCCGCGCTCGATTTCGCGCTTTCGTGAGCGCGGCGGCACTCTCACTGCTTCGCGGCGCCCCCGTTTAGATTTCCTGTGCGCGCCCCCAGATGTTCAGCTTGTCAACGGGAGGAAGAGGAGACGGCATGACGACCTATCCAAGAACCTTTTCGCACATCGGGATCTCGGTACCGAGCGTGGAGAAGGCAGTCGCGTTCTACGGCGAGGTGATGGGCTGGTACCTGATCATGAAGCCGACCGAGATCACCGAGGAATCCGAGACGGCCATCGGACAGATGTGCATCGATGTCTTCGGCACGGGTTGGGGCTCCTTCAAGATCGCGCACATGTCGACCGGCGACCGGATCGGGGTGGAGATGTTCGAGTTCCCGAACAACGAGCCTCCCGGCGAGTTCGAGTATTGGAAGACCAGCACGTTCCATTTCTGCGTCCAGGACCCCGACATCGAAGGCCTGGTAGAGAAGATCGTGGCGCACGGCGGCAGGCAGCGCATGCCGATCCGCGCGTATTATCCCGGCGAGAAACCCTTCCGGATGTGCTACGTCGAAGACCCCTTCGGCCTCATCTTCGAGGTCTATTCCCACAGCTACGAGCTGACCTACTCACAAGGCGCCTACTAAGCAGAGCCCGGCGTTGGTAGCCTTGACGCGGTCCGGTGAGATGGCGATCAGGGGGGAGCAGTCATGAGAAGAATCTACGATTTCGCCCGGAGACCCGCGAAGCGGAACTACACGATCGCGGATCTGCAGGCGCTGAAGGGTTCGGGCCGGAAACTCAGCATGTCCAACCCGGCGAACGTCACCGAGGTTCGGGCCTGTGTCGAGGCCGGCATCGATCTGCTGGTCGTCTGGGAGAGCCAGATCGAAGAGGTTCGGCAGGTCGCGCCCCATCACTTCGCGGGGGTCGGCAGCACCTGGGCGCAGTTCGGCACCGCCGCAGAGATCATGGACCACGCCTTCGACATGATGCGCAAGGGCGGCGACATGTACTACACGCTCCGCTCCTATGACGTCATGGAGATGCTCGCCAAGGAAGGGGTTCCGGTGCAGAGCCACGTCGGCCTGATCCCGACCTTCAGTCACTATTGCGGCGGTCTGCGCGGCTGGGGTCGGACGGCCGACGAGGCGATGGAAATCTACCGCACGCTGAAGCGGATGGAGGATGTCGGCGTCTTCGCGGTCGAAGCCGAATGCATCGCCGAGGAGGTCCTGGAAGCCGTCAACCAGAAGACCTCGATCGTCACCTTTTCCCTGGGGTCGGGGATGGCCGGCGACGTCATCATGTCCTTCGTGGCCGATATCTGCGGTGAGGCGAGCGAGGAAGACAAGCCGCCGAAACACGCCCATGCCTTCGGCAACCTTCGCCGGCTGCACGATCAGATCTACGAAGAGCGAGTCGCCGCACTGAAAGCCTTCGACGACGAAGTCAAGGCGAAGAACTTTCCCTACGCGGAGACCAACATCTCGATGAAGCCGAACGAGAAGGAAAAGTTCCTGGAGGCGCTGGACAAGGCGTCATGAGTTGCGGCTCTCGCCACTCACCGCCCAGTGCGGATCTGCTCTGAGCCCATGAAGCAGGGCGCATTCACGCCTTAGGCCAGGTCGGCACCCGCCCGCCGCATCGCCGATACCGTCGGGGCAGACCTTGCAGCGGGCGATCTGCTCCGCCGAACAGTCTGCGCGCACATGACACCAACGCGAACCAGCCCAAAAAATAACGGCAGTTTCACGGTAGGTTCCCGACACATGGTTAAGTCTATTTCCACACCGACAATAGCGGTTGTGCCGCAAGGTGCTCCCAAACGGTCGAGGAAGGACGGACCAATGCTGGGCCGGACGCGTGACAGACTACCCGGGAACAACCATCCTTTGGCGAAAAGCACCGCGAAGGTGCTTCATGCTGGCTCTCGGAGCGGGACGGCAATTCAGGAGCTTCAGCACGTCGCTTCAAGAGTTGTCAGCCCGGTGCCTTGCCGTGTCCCTCGCTCCGTGGTCTTCGCAGATTTTGCCGACTACAGCAGGCTGACCGACCACCAGCTCCGCGGATTTCTGGAGCTCCTGGCGAACGTGGGCGATTCCCTGAATGCCGTTAGAACACCGGAGTCCTACATCAGGTCGATGGGCGACGGCATCTTTGCTGTCACGTTAAGAGCCGATGAAGCCATCAAGCTTGCTTTGACCCTGAACCGAGCGGTGGAGGAGGGAAACCTCTCTGTCTCGAGGCTAGAGGTAGCGATGCAGGTCCGTATCGCGTTGCACGCCGGACCGGTTATCTTGGCGCGAGATCCGGTGACCGGGTCGCCCGGTTACTACGGCAGAAACGTCACTCGCGCGGCGCGCCTGGAAAATGTAACCGCTCCAGGACGCATCTATGCGACCCGAGAGTTCGTGGAGTGCCTCGAGCGCGAAGCTCCAGAACGCACGCTCGATTTGTGGCCTGACGACTCGGGCTGGAGATTCAAATACCTGGGAGTCGTCGCCCTGCCCAAAAACTTCGGGAGCCAGAGCGTCTTCGAAGTTCGAACGTCACGGAGGGCGTCCTGAGGTGCTTAGGCATTCAGGTCAATGTTGGAAAGCGTGAAGCTAGGGAACCGGCTGGGCAAACGGTGAGACTGGCACTCGAGCCTCTTCAATAGCCATACCCGAAGGCAGATCCGGTATCGCCAGAGGCGATCCGACAAACCCGGTGGATCTGCTCCAACAGATTGATATCGAGCGGCTGTGATCCTGCCGGTTCGAGAATTCACGGTCGATTCACATGAAAACTGTTCCGATCGTCATCGTAACTAGGGGGCGCGTTCGCGCGACCCGCAAGTGAGGGGTAGGACCAATGCGACACGGCGGAGACTTACCGGAAACACTTTTTGAAGAAGCGTCTCGTGCGGAGAAGCTCGTTCATTCGCGCGGCTTTCGTGAAGCCGCGTCGAAAGAAGACCAGAGGAAATGCCGATTGCGAGAGCGTACGCCGAAGGACGAGGCCGAACGTGAGCGCGAACTGGCGAGGCTGGAGCGCCTTGCTCAAAAAATGTGGATCGACGGACGACGAATAAACGAAAAGGACGACAACTTCTCGATTCCGGCTGGCTATACCTATCTCGGTCAACTGATTGCCCACGACCTGACCTTCAATGCCTCACCTCTACCACAGCGTGCCGGTAAGCCCGGCGTTGCACCGAGCCTAGCCTCGGCTGCCCTCGACCTCGATTGCATCTACGCCGGACGGCCCGAGAAGCTGCCATCGCTGTATCAGGTCGAATTCCGGAACGGTGAAGAAGTGTTTCGCAAGCGGCTCCGTGTCGGAATGACCCGCCCGGACCTCGACCCGAGCGCCGCAGGCAAGAATGCTGAGGTCGATGTACCAAGGCCGGACGACCTCCCGAGAATCTGCATCGACAGCCCAGACAACACCGTAACCGACAAAGGAAAATACGATGGGCCGTCCGAGAAGTTGTGTCCCTATGACGCACTGATCGGAGACTCCCGAAATGAGGACAACCTCATTCTCTCGCAGCTTACCGTCTTGTTCCACAAGCTCCACAACAAGATCGTTGACCGCCTCGAGACTATGGGTGGCGGGCTTAGTGACCGAGATATCTTCAACACGGCGCGCGCCGTGACGGTCAAGTGCTATCAAACCATCATCGTCGAAGATTTTCTCATGCGACTCTTGGATGAAGAAGTTTACGAGACCTACAGAAACGAAAAGACCACGCCCAGCGATTTCACGCAGTTCAAGGGGCTCTTGCACAAGAACGCAAAAGCGGTCATTCCAATAGAGTTCTCTCTCGCCGCCTTTCGCTTCGGACATGCAATGGTGCGGCAGAAATACGCCCTGAACGAGACCTTCAAGGGCGAGAAGAGACAATCGATCGGGCGCTTGATGTCCTTCAGAGGCCCCTTGCCTTCCGACGACATACCGCTCACGAACAAATGGGTCATCGACGACTGGTCGAAGTTCTTTCCGGTGTTGAACGACAAGGGGGTCCCACAGGGGAAGGACTTCAACGCGAGCCGCCGGATAAGGCCAGCCTTCGCGGCAGATCTCTATCACAAGCGTTTTGATCCGATGCCGGCGCACAGAAAGGGACGCGCCCCCACGCCTGGCGAGCCCCATGGCGGCCTTCTCTATCGCGATCTTGCGCGCGGCTACGACATGGGATTGTCGAGCGGCCAGGAAATGGCCTGCGTCTTTGACGTCGCGGAGAATTCTCGCCTTTCGCAGAAAGTTATAAGGAAAGGTCTGGAAAGAACCTCACCTTCCGGCCCCAACGATCAGCCCCTCAGCGAGAGTGACGTTGACCAACTCGCGAAGGATACCCCGCTCCTCTACTATATTTTACGGGAGGCCGAGGTGCAGCACGGGGGCGAACGGCTTGGCACCCTAGGCTCCAGGATCATCGCCGAAGTCATCTTCGGGATTCTGAGGAACGACAGCGGCCCTGGAAGCCGGATCAGCAATCAAGAGATCGCCGCCATTTTTGCGGGGCAAGGGGTCCCAAAGGACATGCCTTCGCTGATTCGCTTCGTCAAATCCGGGAGTGGCGGCACGCCCTAATGTCGAGAAGGAAAATGGCTTTTAATCAGACATGAAAAAGGAGAAACCAGATGGCCGGTAAAATGCACATCGATAGTTACGAGAATGCTGGAAGGCTCTTCATCGCCTTGGCGAAGGGTGAACGGAAACTCCCCGAAACAACCAAACAAGCCGTTGTCCTTCTAGCAGATTTCGGTATCAAAGTGGAGGATTACGAGAACGTGGTATTTCACGTCAACGATTCAAAAACGTTACATCTCGTGGTGCCGAGCAAGGAAGACATTGCAAAGAGCGAAACCGAAGTAGGCCAAGAGGCCAAATACACATTCCCCCATGAGCACTACAAGAGTTTCTATTTGGGCTCTCCGCCGCCCAGGCCGAGCAATGAAGAAATGTTCAGGATCCGAATTGGCGACTACACGCTTGGAAAGTGTAAGTGACGCCCAAAAACCCTACTGTTTGACGCTGCTACGCGGCACGGGAAGGCCTGACAAGCGGAGGCCTTCCCGAAGCCGTTCCTGGACATCACTATCCTTGGTCGGAAAACTGTGCAGGTGCCAGGCGACGATTGCTTCGTCGGTACAGGGCGAGTTCCCCTTCCACCTCTCTCGAATGAATTTCAAGAAGTATGTGCCGGCCGCTTCTGCCTCTCGCCGGCGCCCGAGATGGGCGAGCGCCGCCGTCTTCAGGCCCGGCAGAACCGAGATCACGTCGGCCGCGAGCTCAGATGCTCGAACACTTCCTTCGTAATCCTTACAGATGAACAGCACACCGACGAGGTAACCCCAGTGAAATGCCGGCATCATAGGGTTTATCTTCACTGCGAGATCGGCAAGCTCCCGCGCCCTGTCATAGTCCCCGCAAAAGGCCAGGCCATGGGCGCAGGAGATGAGTGTCGTTGGGTTGTTTGAATTCAGATCATGGGCAAAGCCGTAGTGCAGCTCCGCTTGGTCGAACCGACCTCTCATGGCATAGGACCAAGCCAAAGCAAGTTGGCCGCGGGTGTCCAGGGGGTCTATCTCAACGGCCCTTTGTGCGAAGCCTTGCGCCTCCTGTTGCAAGGCCGGCGAACGGTAAAGGCCGGGAAACACGACATGGCGCGAGTTGAGGATTGAGGAGAGGCTGCTGTAGGCGGGCGCAAAGTCAGGCGTTTGACGTATGATCCTCCGGAAGATCTTTTCGGATTTCTGCTCGGTGATCGGATCCCAATGCTGGATCAGATCATGTCCCTTCAGCCACGCGTCATAGACTTCGAGCGGCAGATCTGGTTCCGCGACCTGTCTGGCGACGCGCTCGGCAGAAAGATAGACATTGAGCGCCACGGAAATACGCCGCACCAATGTTTGCTGGGCTACGAACCAGCGATCCAGGGTCAGCGTGAACCGCTCGCTCCAGATAAAGCGGCGGCTCGCGACGTCTTTCAAGGTGATGCTGAGCCACACAGTTTCCTGATCGGCGGAATAGGAACCCTCCAAGAGGTAGTCGACCGCTCCTTCAGCTGTCGCCGCATTCTGCATTTCGATCGGGTTCTCGGCCGTTACCCCGGCCTCGACGATGATCCACTCCCGGAAGCGGACCAGACACGCAATGAGCTCTCGGCGGAACCCGTCCACGACGTAGTGCGGCGATTTGGGTGAGTCGGAGCGAAAGAAATCCTCGATCCCGATCACCGGAAGACGGAGCAAGGGCGGCGCCTCCGTTACACCAGGTGACGCTGAAACAACGGCCGGTCTTTCGCCGAAATCAAATTTGCCGGATTTGACCTGAGCTATCAGGGACTGTGTTTCGTCTGCAGGCTCCATATCGTAGTCGTCACCCAACAGCTCCCAAAGCTCGTTGTACTGCCGGATTGCTGCAGCAACGTTCCCCTGCAACGCGTAGCATTCGATGAGGTGTCTCTGCGCCTCCTCGTGAGTGGGGTCAATGCTGGCAAGCGCCTCCGCAGCAGACTTGCGAAGCGTGGTTTGCTTGCTGCCGTCGCGCAGAATTTTCTGAAGCAAGTCGATCAGGTTGATGCGCCATTGCTGGCGAATTACGTGGATCCAGGCTGCGAAGGCTTGGTCGAGCGCCTCATAGCCGTAGAGAATGCGGTCCGGTTGTACGTGTCCTTGGGCTAACTCGAAATCGATTTGGCCGCTTTTAAGGTTTTCTGTAATCGCCTGAGAGTCCACCCGAAAATCTTCTATTGCGAGGACGATCTCCTGCCGCTCGGATTGAAGCCCGGTAAATCCAATTTCGGCGAAGGTGTGGCGAACCTGCTTCAGGCACTGGCGCAAAGAACCCCTGGCATGTTCCTCGCTTCTGTCGCTCCAAAGCAAGCCTGCCAGGCGTTCTCTTGTCTCACAACCATTGGGCTTAAGCGCGAGGTAAGCCAGTAAACCGCGGGCCTTTTTGCTCGTGACGTGGATGTGTCTCCCGCTCGCAGAAGCGAGATCGAACCCGTCAAGCACCCGCATGTGCAACAAATTGCCTGCAGCTTGCCTGCCTTCCAAGATTGCCATCCCAGACCCCTTCCCGATTCCGGGCTCGAACGGCCTGATTGAACGGCGAAATTCGCCTCTACTTGCCGTTTAAGCTTTGCACGTTGGCGAAACCAAATCAATCGAGGGGTGGCAATCCGCGCCACGTCTTGCTGTCAAAAAAAGGGTGGCGGGCAGTGCGTTTGAGCCGCTCGGTAATCCAGTCCGCCTTCGCCGACTGCAAGCCTGGAACGACCACCCGGACGGCGGGAATCCTTGTTTCCGGGCGGGTGAGATCGAGACTGTATGCTTCGTAACCGGCCCGGCGGACGGCCTCGTAACAGCGTCCCAAGGGCGCGTCATCGAGGGTGGGCCGCTCGGCCGCCGGGCACGCAGGCGGCTCGGCGGGCTTCAGCTGAGGAAATGCATTGATGTGCAACCGTCGCTCCCGCTCGAGGTGACGTAAGTCCGCCGCGTTGAGCGCCGCCGCGCCGCGCTGTTCCAGCTTGAGGTGGACGAGATCCTGGGCGATCTCCATCTGGCACATCTCGAGCGCCGCGCTTTTGGCCGCGGCCAAGGGGTCGAGGTCCGCTGCGAACCCGAAGACCACGCCGCTGCCGTCCGGCTCGGATGACAAGGCGGCGACGACGGGGATGTCGAGATCATTGGTCAGATCAAGAAACCAATCGACGCGCGAGTCCCGGCAACGGCACTTCGCCATGAATGCGCTCAGCGCTTGGCGTCGCGCCTCGTCGAGGTCAAAGCTGCCAACCACCCGGCCGCCATACCACCAGAGCGCCGTGGCGTCGCGCTCAACCAATTCCAGGAGCGCCCGGTACTGAGCGTCCTCCAACGTTGGGCCGGCCGCGCAGCCGTTGCTCTCCGCAGGACGAGGAGGCGGGTCTTCCATGTGCCCCCACCGACGGAGACAGAGGTCTGCCGGCACATGGATCTGCCGTCGTCCATCGAGGCTCGTCGCCGGCAACCAGTCCATCTGCCCCGCAGCGGGGACCGGGTCCAGGCCAATTGCCGCCTGCATCCACGCCAGATCGTCCTCGGTAACGGGGTTCTCGATGCCGCCAATCCCGGACAGCATGTCCGCCGGCGCGGCCCGGACGAGCGGCTCGTCGCCAAAGGGCAGCAAAGAGAGATACTCCGCCCCTTCGCCGATGCATCCTTCGAAGGCTTCACGCAGCGTCGTTCCCCTGCCGGCGAGTCCGACCAGGGGACCGTCAGGGGAGGCGAGACCGAAAGCGCTCGGCGCAATCTCACCCCCAAGGAAATAGGCACCAGGTGTCTTGGGTGAAGGCAAGGAAAAGACCCGCTCCAATCGTCCGGCCAAGGCCAAGAGAGCAAGGCGGTTCTCCCTTGTTGCTTGATCGCAACTCACTTCGCGGATGGCGCCGCCGCACTCCTCGCGATGCACGTAGCCGAGTTCGGCGAGGAGCTTCCGGGCTTCGCTCATGGTCTGGCCCGCACCCGGCGTGCTCTCCTTGCCGCGCGATGCCTCCTTATCTTCTCTTCCCGCTCTCGAGAGCAGGCGCTCCGCATCAGAGAAAAGGCTCATTCTCCTCCAATCCCCGATATCGCCTGGTCACCTCTCCCGCTCCGACCCGGATCCTTCTTAGGGCCGCTGGTTAGCGGCCGGCCTCGGCCGCGGCTCGCGGGTGCGGCCCTGCCGGGCGCGCAGGCGTGTGCCGCGGGCCTGGCGCAGGTTCTCGGCCACGCCATTCTCTCGCGCGAGCTCCGCGATCCTGAGCCGGCGGATGTCAGGCGTGAGCTGGCCTGCCGCCTTGAGGCCGGCGAAGCGCGCCCAGACGGCGTATTTCTTGGCCACCTGGTGGGGCTGGTAGAGATCGAGGTCACGCGGCCCGATCTCCCGTTCGACGGTCAGCGCCCCGTCGCGCACGGCGGCCTCGACGATCTCCTGGCCCACGGCGGTCCGGGCCAGGATCGCGTTGGTGCCCGGATCGCTCTCCAGGTCTTCCGGCGTGGGCGCGCCGCCGGGCCAGGTGTCGGCCGCGGCGATATCGGCCGCCTCGCCGATCCCGTCGGGACAGACCTTGCAGCGGAACGGCAGGCTCCAGGCGCTGTCGTCCTCGCCCCACATGTCTAGGTAGCTCTTCTCGATCGCCCGCCCGTCCCTGGTCTCGATCCGGGTCGGCCCGGGGCAGCCGTTGCCGCGGTAGGAGAAGGCGGCGACCTCCTTCTCCTCGAGGCCGAGCGACGCGAGGAACCGGGCCATGCCCGCTGGCTCCATGAAGCCGCCGCAGACCGGCACCATCATCACCCTGCAGAGCCGCTCCACCCTCGGGTCCAGCCGCGCCAGGTTGCGCACCGCCGCCACGTCGCAGGGCTTGCCGACGAAGGCGAAGGCCCGGCCCCGGTCCAAGACCTCGCGGAAGTCAAGGAGGGGCGCGGTCGGCCCGTAGCGCGAGCCCGCGCCCGCCAGCACGCTCGCCGCGTCGAAAGAGACATGGCGCTCGCCGAAGGTCGGATCGGTTCTGGAGGCCGCGACGTGCAGCACGAAGTCGACCATCCGGCTCTCGACCAGATAGGTCGCCAGCGCGGTCAGTACGCCGCCGGTCGAGCCGCGGTGACGCACCGCCGGGTCCGCGGCGTAGGCTCGCACCATGGACCGATAGGGTCCCCAAATCTTGTCGTGCTGCGTCTCGCCGTCGATAAGCGCCTCGGGCAGACCCTCGATGCGGGTGCCGGGGCAGGTCTCGTAGATGCGGTCGACGGTCTCCCGGTCGAGCGGCGCCCCGACCACCGGCCGCAGGTGACCTTCGGTCGTGCGCACGACCCGCACCCGCTCCGGCCCGGCCACGCTCTGGCAGAGGCCGCAGCCGATGCAGAGTCCTTCCTGGGCAATGCGGGTGAAGCGGTCGGCGGCGGGGTCTTCGGGCATGCCTGAGCAAATCACCTCTTGTTGGGCAGTTCATTCTGCCTGGGCCAGCCGTCGAGGCAATGCCCGCAAGGTGATGTTCTTGGCGGGACAAGGTGGCGCGTCTAAGGTCGGAAGCCATGAGTTCACCGCCTCCCCTCGTCATCGACGGCCTGCAGTACTGCAACTGGTCGGAAAAGGTGTTCCGCCAGATGCGGGACGGCGGGGTTTCAGCGGTTCACGTCACCATCGCCTACTGGGAGGACTTCCGCGAGACGGTCGAGCGGATCGTCGAATGGAACCGGCGCTTCGAGGCCTTCGGCGCGCTGATCCGGCCGGTGCGCACCGCGGCCGACGTCCGCGCGGCGGCCGAGGCCGGGCGCACCGGCATCCTCTTCGGCGCCCAGAACTGCTCGCCGATCGAGGACGACATCGGGCTGATTCCCGTGCTCCACGATCTTGGCCTGCGCTTCATGCAGCTCAGCTACAACAACCAGAGCCTGCTGGCGACCGGCTGCTACGAGGCCGAGGACCCGGGGATCACCCGCATGGGCCGCGAGGCGATCCGCGAGATGAACCGGGTCGGGCTGGTGGTCGACATGTCCCACAGCGCCGAGCGCTCGACCCTGGAGGCGATCGAGATCTCCGAGCGGCCGATCGCCATCACCCACGCCAACCCGGCCTTCTGGTGCCCGGCGCTGCGCAACAAGTCCGACGCCGTCCTGAAGGCGCTGGGCGAAAGCGGCGGCATGATCGGCTTCAGCCTCTATCCCCACCACCTCAAGGACAAGAGCGCCTGCACCCTCGAATCCTTCTGCGCCATGGTGGCGCGGACCGCCGAGCTGATCGGCGTCGAGCGCATCGGCCTGGGCTCGGACCTCTGCCAGGACCAGCCCGACTCCGTGGTCGAGTGGATGCGCAACGGCACCTGGACCAAGACCCTGGACTTCGGCGAGGGCTCGAAGGGGCAAGCGGGCTTCCCGGACCAGCCGCCCTGGTTCCGCGACAACCGGGATTTCGGCGGGCTTGCCGGGGGGCTGCGCGCGGCCGGGTTCAGCGAGGCGGAAGTCGCCAAGGTCATGGGCGAGAACTGGATGGCCTTTTTCGAGGCCTCCTTCGGGCCTGGCTAGCACACTGCTTGGCTTTCGGTTTCACCTTCATCTGTCATGCCCGGACCCCGCTTCGCGCCCTGCTACGCAGTCCGGGCATCCAGGGTCTCGGTTGCTCTGGATTGCCGGATCAAGTCCGGCAATGACAAAAGGGAGCGCGGGCCACTAGAGTCACCGGTATGAGCAAGCTGATCGGAAGACCGTCGAAGATCCCGAGCGTCGCGCTGCGCCCGCCGGAGACGGTGATGCGCCTGGAGCGCCTGGGCTCGGGCTTCCAGACACGGCTCAGCTTCATGCGCAGCCTGATTCGGCGCATGCACCGCGAGGGCTGGCGCATCGAGCGGAGCCGCTTCGACCTCGACGACCAGGGCTACGGCACGGTGGTCTACGCGGCCGTGACGCCGACGCGGCGCTACAGCCTGGT
>JASJEC010000083.1 GCA_030064845.1 Kiloniellales bacterium | reverse complement strand
CGCCCTGGACATTGGCGCCGATCAGCGCGTCCCACTCCGCGTCGCTGGTCTCGGCGACGGTCTTCTCGATCTGGATGCCGGCGTTGTTGACCAGGATGTCGATCCGGCCGAAACGCTCCAGTGCCGCGTCGCGCAGCGCTTCCACCTCGGCCTTCACCGAAACGTCGGCCCTGAGCCAATGGGCCTCTGCCGGAAGGCTTTCCGCCGGTTCCCTGCGGCTGCAGGTCAGGACCTCCGCGCCTTCCGCGACGAAACGCTCGACGATGCCCCGGCCGATCCCCTGGACGCCGCCGGTAACCAGCGCCGCCTTGCCGGCCAGGCGGCCGGTCACAGGTCCAGGACCAGGCGAGCAGACTTGGAACGCGAGCAGCAGATCGTCATCAGCTTGTTGGAGTCCCGCTCCTCGTCGGTCAGCACCTCGTCGCGGTGCTCGGGCTCGCCCTCGACCACGTCGGTCAGGCAGGCGCCGCAGATGCCTTCCTGGCAGACCGAATCGACGCTATGGCCGTGGTCTTCCAGGACCTCGAGGATCGTGCGGTCGGCCGGCACCTTATAGGTCTCTCCGCTCTTCGCCAGCACGACCTCGAAGCTCTGGTCGTCGGCAGTGTCGAAGTTCTGGGTCGCCTTGAAGGACTCGAAGTGGACGTTCTCCGCCGGCCAGTGCGCCGAGGCGGCGCGGACCGCGTCCATCAGGCCGGTCGGCCCGCAGCAGTAAAGGTGCGTGCCCGCCGCAGGCGCCTTCAGCAGAGCGGCCACGTCGAGCCCCTTGCTGGGATCGCCGCCGTCGTAGTGGAAGCGGACGCGGTCGGCGAAGGGCGCCGCTTTCAGAAACTCGGCGAAAGCCGCCTCCTCGGGGCTGCGCGCGCAGTAGTGCAGCTCGAAGTCCGCGCCCTTGGCATGGAGGTGGCGCACCATGGCCAGGATCGGGGTGATGCCGATACCGCCGCCGATCAGGAGGTGCCTGGTCGCGGCCGCGGCCAGGGGAAAGTTGTTGTCCGGCCCGGAGATCGGCAGGACGTCGCCTTCCTTGACCTGGTCGTGCATGCAGGCCGAGCCGCCGCGCCCCTCGTGCTCGCGCAGGACGGCGACCTGGTAGACACCGTTGGCGCCCGGCTGGTTGCACAGCGAGTACTGCCGCGCCATGCCGTTCGGCAGGTGGACGACGAGGTGGGCACCGGCCTCGAAGGGCGGCAGATCCGCACCATCCTGCGCGACCAGCTCGTAGGAGCGGATCCGAGCGGCTTCCTGCAGCACCCGCCGAACCAGAAGCGGCCTCTCGGTAAGCGACGACATCACCACGTCCTCCACGTAACTCTCAGCAGGCGGCAATACACCGCCCGTCCTTCCCGACGCAAGTCTCGCGATTGATCAGAGGCGCATCTGTTGCGCCTGCGCGGTGAGGCCGCCGTCCAGGACCCAGAGCTGGCCGCTGGCATAGCCGGCCTCGTCGGAGGCCAGCCAGAGCACGAGGTTGGCCACGTCCTCCGGCGTTCCATAGCGTCGCACGGGATGTATGTGGCAAATCTCCTGCTTCAAGCTCTCCACGTCGCCGGCCTCGCCGAAAAAGGACTGGAGCATGGGGGTGTCGATGTAGCCCGGACAGACCGCGTTGCAGCGGATGCCCTCGGGGCCGTGGTCTACCGCGATAGCCTTGGTCAGCGCGTGCACGCCGCCCTTGGAGGCGCAGTAGGCCGCCAGGGCCGGGTCGGCCATGAAGCCGTCGTAGGAGCCGAAGTTGACGATCGACCCGCCGTCCGCCTTGCGCAACAGGGGCAGGGCGTGCTTGCAGGTGAGGAAAGTGCCTTTGAGGTTGATCGCGATCAGGCGGTCCCAGTCGGCTTCGCTGGTCTCCTCGATGGTCTTCTCGATCTCGATACCGGCGCAGTTGACCAACACGTCGAGCCGGCCGAAGCGCGCCTCGACCGCCGCCATGGCTTCTTGCACTGAGGCCGAGGAGGTTACGTCAAGCTGCTGAAAGACATGGTCGCCGGTCTCGGCCGGAGCGAGGTCGCCGACCACGACCTCCGCCCCCTCCCGGGCGAAGCGCCCGGCAACGGCGGTGCCGATGCCGCCGGTGCCGCCGGTGATCAGCGCGACCTTGCCGGCCAGCCGTTCCCCGCCCGCCATCACGCTTCGACCGCCGACTCGTAGGCGTCCAGCAGCAGGCCGTGGAAATGGTGCACACCGTGCTCGCTCAGCCCGCTTTCCTCGGGGTCGGTCATGAAGCGCCCGCTCTCGTAGGCCGGCGTGCGCATGCCGCGCTGGACGCTCTCGACGATCTCGATGTCCTCGCGCTGGAGCACCCGGTCGATGTAGTCGATCGCCTCCTTCTGCTGCGCGTTGGGCTCGCCGTGCAGGAAGTAGAAGTCGTAGGTCTCGAAGGTGGTCTCCGGCCCGGTCGGCACGACGTTGAGCACCATGAGGTTGCCCTCGCCCGGATAACGCAGGAGGCAGGTGTTCGGCCAGAGCCACCAGACCGCGTGGTCGGTAACGTCGGCGCCCTCGATGGCGTAGGCCGAGTTGTCGGTCTTGCGGGCCTTGGCCATGTGGCTGGAATAGATGCCGTGGGTCTTGACCGAATAGGTGTCCATCTCGACCAGGCTCACGAAGTCCTTGTGCGCCGTCGGGCAGTGGTAGCACTCGAGGAAGTTGTCGACGACGTTCTTCCAGTTGGACTCGATCTCGTAGGTCAGCCGGTAGGCGTGGGTCAGCCGGTCGAGGTCGGGCGCCCAGGCGTGGATCTCCGTGGCCAGATCTCCGGACAGCTCGGCCAGGGCCGGGGCCTCGGGATCGAGGTTGACGAAGATCAGCGTGCAGAACTCCTCGATCCTCACCGGCATCAGGCAGATCTCGCTCTTGTTGAAGTTCTCCACGTACTCGGCCCGGCGGGCGGAGCGCAGCTTGCCGTCGAGGCCGTAGGCCCAGGCGTGATAGGGACAGGTGATCATCTTGACCTTGCCCTCGCCCTTAAGCAGCTCGTGGGCCCGGTGCTGGCAGACGTTGTAGAAAGCGCGCAACGCGCCCTCGCCGTCGCGCAGCGCGAGCAGGCTCTGGCCTTGGACCTCGAAGGCGAGGTAGCTGCCCGGCTCGCGCAGCTTTTCGGCGTGGCAAACGAACTGCCAGGTCCGATGGAAGATCGCCTGCTTCTCGATCTCCAGATAGCGCGGCTCGGTGTAGCACCGGCCTGGCAGGGACCAGGAGCGCTGCGGTGCCGTGTCGAAGCCCGCCTTGATGCGCGAAAATTCTTGGGATTGCAGAGTCATGGAGCCCCTCCTTCCTGAAACATCTCAATCGCCGCGCGCTCCAGCTTGAACGCCGGCGCCTCGTTGGCCCGCAGGTCGAACTCCCGGGCCAGCTTGTGCCCGGCATAGGTGGCGTGGACCACGGCGCCGGGCACATCGCAGTCGCCGATCTTCTGAAGCGAGCGGATGCCCGCGGCCTCGAGGTCCCCGGCCCTGCCCTTCAGCGCCTGGTAGAGCGCATCGTTCGGCCTGCGCGCGCCGACGGTCAGCAGATGGGCCGCCTCGATGTTTTCCTCCCGGCCCGTGTACTTGCAGGCGGTCGCCACGCTGGCGCCGTCGAAGCCGGTCACGAAGCGGCCGGTGACGATACGAACCCCGCACTCGATCAGGCGGCTCTGGGCATACCATTGATCGTGGGTCTTGCGCGACCAGCCGGAGACCTCGTCCCCGGGCGTCACGAAGGTTACCGCGTGCCCCTCTTCCGCCAGGCGCTCCGCCAGGCAGCTTCCGGTCACGTAGAGCTCGAAGTCGTAGATCACCAGCGGCCCGGCGATCCCGGTTCCGCCGTAGACGTCGTCCGGCGTGAGCACTCTGGCGCCGTTCGGCGGATCGACCGCCACCATGCGCCGGTCCATCAGGGCCGGCACCCAGGCGGCGCCGGTCGCCAGAACCACGCGCGGGAAGCCGAACTCGAGGACCTGCTCGGCCTCCAGACGGCTGTCGAGGTAGAGCTCGACGTTGGTCATGGCCCGGAGCTGGCCAAGGCGCCAGTCGCGCACCCGGATCCAGGTCGCGAGGCCCGGCAGGCGCGATTCGTTCAGCAGGCGTCCGCCGAGCTCGGTGCCGGCTTCCGCCATGGTCACGGCATAACCGCGCTGCCCGAGCGCGCGCGCCGCCTCGAGCCCGGCCGGCCCGCCGCCGACCACGAGTACCGCGTCCTCCGAGGCCTTGGCGGGGATGACTTCGGGATGCCAGCCGCGGCGCCACTCCTCGCCCATGGTCGGGTTCTGGGTGCAGCGGATCGGCACGCCATCGTGGTAGCAGGAGTAGCAGATGTTGCAGCCGATGCACTCGCGGATGTCCTCGAGCCGCCCCTCCTCGATCTTCCTGGGCAGGAAGGGATCGGCGATCGAGGGCCGGGCCGCGCCGATCAGGTCGAGCACGCCGCGCTTGACCTGCGACACCATGGCGTCGGGCGACGTGAAGCGGCCGACGCCGACCACCGGCTTGCTCGTCATCTGCTTGGCGAAAGCGACATAGGGCTCCTGATAGCCTTCCTCGGAATAGCGCGCGTTGGAGCTGTCGCGGTAGCCGAAGGTCTTGAGGTCCCAGAGATCCGGCAGCTCGCCCAGGTGCTCGAAGACCGCCTTGCCCTCGTCCTCCCACTGCAGTCCGAGCGGACCCATGAGCTCGTCCACCGAGAGCCGCACCGCCACGGCGCAGGTCTCGCCGACGGCCTCCTTGGTGTCCTCGATCATCTCCTTGAGCAGGCGCAGCCGGTTCTCGATCGCGCCGCCGTACTCGTCGCTCCGCCGGTTGGTGCGGCGGGAGAGGAACTGGTAGGGCCCGAAACCCATGCCGCAGTAAACATAGACCAGGTCGAAGCCGGCTCTTTGCGCCCGTTTCGCCGCGTCGACCTGCCAGCGCCTGAGGGTCCTGATGTCCTCCTTGTCCATGGCCCGCGTTTGCAGCGGGAACTGTCCGCCGCCCGTGCCCGACAGGTACTGCAGACCCGAGGGCGATTGCGGCATCTCCCTCGTCAGGCGGTTGTTGGTGGTCGACATGCCGTAGAACAGCTCGACCCCGGCGAGCGCGCCGTGCTCGTGCACGGCCTCGGTCATGACCGCGAGGTTGCGCACGTCGTCCTCGTCCCACAGTCGGGCATAGCGCCGCGGCAGGTCGTCGGCCGACGGATGGATCGAGCAGTAGCCGGTGCAGACCACGGCCCAGCCGCCCTCGGCCCGGATGCCACGGAGACCGGCCCGGATATGCGGCCAGTCGTTGCCCGTGCTGCTGGCGTGGGGCACCTGGTAGAAGCGGTTGCGCGCCGTCACCGGGCCGATCTTCACCGGCTCGAAGAGGATGTCGTAGCGCGGGTCCCGGGCCATCGCGATGGCGCTCCTGCTCCTTGCCTTCTCAAGCGGCATCACTCTAGGCTGCCGCCGAAGATTCTGTATCGCAAACTCGACGCGATCCATTCCATCGAATCAAGCGGACCGGAGAGGTCATGCCACGGCCGGGCAAGGCGGGCACAGCGAGGGCGAGACGGCGCAACCGTGCGGAGCGGGCGGCGGAGCAGGCCAAGGTCACGCTCCGGCCCTTCAAGCGCACGGTCAACCCCTATGCGCCGATCGAGCCGCTCTCGGCGGACCAGGTCGAGGCGATCCACGAGGCCTCGCTGAAGATCCTCCGGGTCCACGGCATGATGATCCACTCGCGGCGTGCCCGGGACATCCTCGCGCAGGCAGGGAACAGCGTCGATCATGGCGAAGGCATGGTTCATTTCGAAGCGGGCTTCATCGAGGAGGCGCTGAGGACGTCGCGCCCGAGCTACACTTACAAGGCGCGCAATCCCGAAAAGTCTCTCACCATCGGCGGCAACAACATCAACTTCGCGCCGGTCGGCGGCCCCTCCTTCACCTCGGACCTGGACCGCGGCCGGCGGGCCGGCACCATGGCCGAGCTCAGCGACTTCATTCGCCTGATCCAGATGCTGGACATCCTGCATATCGGCGGTGGCGGCTCCTTCGAGCCCCTCGACCTGCCGGTGGAGACCCGGCACCTGGACCGCTCCTACGCCGCGGCGACTCTGACAGACAAGGTCCACGGCGCCTCGCTTCTGGGCGCGGCCCGGGCTCGGGACGCCCTCACCATGGCGGCCATCGTCCATGGCATCGACGTTGAGGACCTGCCCGGCGGCGATCAGGTCATCCTGACGGGCAACATCAACACCAACTCGCCGCGCCAGCTCGACGAGCCCTTGACCGACGGCATGCTGGTCCTGGTCGAAGCCGGCCAGGCGATCATCGTCACGCCCTTCACGCTCCTGGGCGCCATGGCGCCGACCACCATCGCCGGCGCGCTGGCGCTGCAGAACGCCGAGGCGCTCGCCTGCCTCGCTCTGATCCAGACGGTGCGGCCGGGCGCGCCCATGGTCTACGGCGGCTTCACCTCCAACGTCGACATGAAGACCGGCGCGCCCGCCTTCGGCACGCCGGAGTATGTCAAGGCGACACTGGCGGGCGGTCAGATGGCGCGGCGCTACAACCTGCCCTACCGCTCGTCGAGCACCAACGCCTCCAACGCGGTCGACGCCCAGGCCGCCTACGAGAGCGAGATGTCGATCTGGGCCGCGGTCATGGGCCACACCAACATCGTCAACCACGCCGCCGGCTGGCTCGAAGGCGGCCTGGTGGGCTCGTTCGAGAAGCTGATCGTCGACGCCGAGATCCTGCAGATGATGGCCGAGTGGCTCGAGCCGCTGAGGGTCGACGCCGACCAGCTCGCCTTCGAGGCGATCGGCGAGGTGCCGCCCGGCGGCCATTTCTTCGGCGCGGCCCACACCCTGGAGCGCTACGAGAGCGCCTTCTATCCGCCGCTGGTCTCGGACTGGCGCAACTTCGAGACCTGGCAGGAGGACGGCGCGCGGACCGCCGCCGAGCGCGCCAACGGGATCTGGAAGCAGATGCTGAAGGACTACGAGCAGCCGCCGCTCGACCCGGCAACCGACGCGGCGCTCCGAGCCTTCATGGCGAAACGCAAGGAAGAGATCGCGCGGGACGGGTTGTAGGCGCATGCGTGACCGCCGCGCCACGACCGGCAACCATCACCCTTCGACAAGGGGCGCAGCCCGGCGCTACGCGCGGGTGAGGGCGAGATGATTTGAAGACTTACCCTCATCCTGAGCCTGTCGAAGGATGACGTTGATCAAAAAACGCGATTCAAGGGAGCGAATCAACAGATGCGACAGGTCACACTCCCCGGCGGCGAGTCGGTCCCGGCCCTCGGCCAGGGCACCTGGCGTATGGGCGAGCAGGCCGGCCAAAGGGCCGAGGAAGTGCGCGCGCTCAAGCTCGGCCTCGATCTCGGCCTGACGCTGATCGACACCGCCGAGATGTACGGCGAGGGCGGCGCCGAGGAGGTCGTCGGCGAGGCGATCGACGGCCGCCGAGACGCGGTCTTCCTGGTCTCCAAGGTCTATCCCCACAACGCCTCGCGCCGCGGCGCGGTCGAGGCCTGCGAGCGCAGCCTGGCGCGCCTCGGGGTCGAGACCCTCGACCTCTACCTGCTGCATTGGCGCGGCGGCATTCCCCTGGCGGAGACGGTCGAAACCTTCGAGGGCCTCAAGGCCGCCGGCAAGATCCGGCACTGGGGGGTCAGCAACCTCGACAGCGTCGACGTGGCGGAACTGCTGGACTTGGAAGCCGGGGCAGGCTGCGCGACCAATCAGGTGCTCTACCATCCGGGCGAGCGCGGCATCGAGTGGAACCTGCTGCCGGCCTGCCGCGAACACGCCATCCCGATCATGGCCTACTCGCCGCTCGGCCAGGGCGAGGTCCTGCGCGACCCGGCCTTGAGCGCGGTCGCCGAGAAGCACGGGGTCACGCCGGCCGCGGTCTCCCTGGCGTGGGTCCTGCGCCACGACGACGTCATCGCGATCCCCAAGTCCTCGGACCCGGCGCACCTCCGGGCCAACGCCGAGGCCGCCGACCTCGCGCTCGACGGCGACGATCTCGCGGCGATCGACGCGGCCTTCCCTCCGCCGCGCGGTCCGAGCCCGCTCGCCATCATCTGAAACGATCAAGAAACAACCAAACCTAAAGCATCACCACATAGAACACAGAGGACACAGAGGAAAAACCAAGGGTTTGTTCCGGCGCGCTTTGCGCGCAACCAAATCCTTTTTGGTTCTCTGTGTCCTCTGTGTCTCTGTGGTGAATTCTCCCTTTTGGGTTTCGACGTCAGCGGTTCTGGCGGTCGCGCCAGCGGTAGTAGCCGATGGTGTAGGCCAGGAACCAGGGGTCGCCCTGGTAGAGCGGCCGGGTCTGGAAGGCGAGCTCGTCGAGACCGGTCTTGCCTTCCTTCAGGCCCAGCACCTGCTGTCCCAGGCGCATGCCGAAGTAGCTCGCCAGGGAGACGCCCGAGCCGCAGTAGCCCATGGCGTAGTAGGCGCCCTCGTGCCGGCCGATATGGGGCATCTCGTCGAAGGTGTAGGCGACGAAGCCCATCCAGGAGTGACTGACCTTGGTCCCCGCCAGCTCGGGAAAGATCTCGACCATGTCGGCGTGCAGCTTGGGCGCGCTGACCTTGGGATCGGTCTCCTTGAGCGAGACCCGGCCGCCGAAGAGGATCCGGGTCCGGTCGGGCGACGCCCGGTAGTAGTAGACCAGCTTGCGCGTGTCGGTGAGCACCCGGTTGTTCGGTATCAGACGGTCCATCTGCTCTTCCGGCAGGGGCTCGGTGGCGATGATGTAGCTGCCGATCGGAATCACCCGGCGCCTGAGCCAGGGGGTGATGGCGCCGGTGTAGCCGTTGCTGGCGACCACCAGGTCGCGCGCCTGAACGCGGCCGCGCGCCGTGGCGATCCGGAAGCCCTGGCCGTCGCGCTCGAAGCCGGTCACGCGGCAGTTCGGGATCACGGTCGCGCCCGCCGCCGTGGCGCGCTCGAGCAGGCCCTGGTGGTAGCGTGCCGGGTCGAGCGAGGCGTGGCGCGGCAAGACGACCCCGCCGTGATAGAAGTCGCTGCCGATCTCCCGATGCTGCTCGGCCTTGGGCACCATGTGAAAGGGCACTTCCAGGCCCTTGGCCTGCTTGCTGAACTTCTCGCCCAGCTTGTCGTAGGCGACGGGATTGTGGGCCATGTAGAAGCGGCCGGCCCGCTCGAAGTCGCAGTCGATGCCCTCGGACTCCACGAAGTCGCCGATCCACTCCAGCGCGTTGTGGCCCTCCTTCAGGATGGCGAAGGCCTTCTCAGCGCCGAGCTTGGCCGCCAGGGCGTCGTAAGAAGGCTTGAGGCTGGTGCTGATCTGGCCGCCGTTGCGCGTCGAGCAGCCCCAGCCGGCCGCCTCGGCATCGAGCACCAGGGTCTCGCGGCCGCCCCGCGCGGTCTGGATCGCGGCGTTGAGCCCGGTGAAGCCCGAGCCGATGACCGCCACATCGACCCGCTCGGGCAGCGCGATCTCGGGCAGGTCCGGGCGCGGCGTGCGATCCCACCAGTAGGGCTGGTCCTTGTAGTCAGATGTAAAGAGATCCGCTGACACGTCTTCCCTCCCGCCGAGCCGGCCCCGCAGAGGCCAGCCTCGCAGAGACAGAGCATAGGCCAAAGCATTCGCTCGATCAGGCGGTTTTCGATGACAAGCGCGCCCGCGCGACGCATGCTCGACCAGCGGGCATGCGTCCGCTCCCGCGCCGCGCTTCCCGCGGCGCCGGCCGCCCGCGGGTCACGCCATGCTCCTCGTTTCCCGGCCAGTGCGCACCCAGGAGGACGATGTCCGGGCCGGCATCGCCTGGATGCTGGTTACCAGCCTCTTCTTCGTCAGCCTGGACGCCACGGCCAAGATCCTGGTTGCGCGCTATCCCGTCGTCGAGATCGTCTGGGGCCGCTTCGTCTTTCATCTGCTCTTCGCCCTGCTGCTGCTCGGGCGGCGCCTGCCCTCGCTGGTGCGGAGCAACGCCCTGGTGCTCCAGCTGGTCCGGTCGGTCTTCCTGATGGCGACGACCGCGCTCTTCTTCATCGGCGTGCGGCTTCTGCCCTTGGCGGATGCCAGCGCGATCATGTTCACCAGCCCGATCCTGGTCACCCTGCTGGCCATACCGTTCCTCGGCGAAAAGGTCGGCCCGCGCCGCTGGGCGGCGGTCGGCGTCGGCTTCCTGGGAGCGCTGATCGTCGTCCGTCCGGGATTGGGCGTCATGGGGGTCGGCGCGCTGGTGCTGCTCGGCTGCGCCTTCTGCAACGCCTGCTACCAGCTGATCACCCGCCGGCTGCGGGGCACCGACGACCCGCTGACGACCCTGCTCTACACCGCCGTCGCCGGGACGGTCGGCACCAGTCTGGCGCTGCCGGCGGTCTGGGTGCCCCTGGAGGGCACGGACTGGCTGCTGCTGGTCATGCTCGGCGCCTTCGGCTGCTTCGGGCACTTCACTCTGATCAAGGCCTTCCAGTCGGCCCCGGCCGCGGTGGTCGCGCCCTTCTCCTACGCCAACCTGATCTGGGCAACCATCTTGGGCTACCTGATCTTCAGCGACCTGCCCGACCTCTGGACCCTGCTCGGCGCGGCCATCATCGCCGCCGGCGGGCTCTACATCCTGCACCGCGAGCAGGTCCGCAGGAAGGAGGCCGACGCCGGGACCAGGGGTCAGCCCCTCGTCAGGTAGTCGTAGGCCGAGAGCACGTGAGTCCTGACGACGTGGAGAAAATCCTCCACCGGGACGTGCTCGTCGAAGGAGCCCATGCCTTTCGGAAAGGGACCATAGACATAGGCCGGAATGTTCTCGTAGCGCCAGAGCCTGGCGTCGGTCCCGCCCAGGCTGACCACCGGCGTCGGGCGGAAGCCGCGCAGCTGTTCCACGTTGTTCTGGATGATCTCGACCATGTCGCCGTAGGGGTCGCAGTAGGACGGCAGGTTGCAGTTGTCCTCCACGAAGCTGACCTCGGGATAGGCCGCCGCGATCTTCTCGACCTCGGCCATGATCCGCGCTTTGTCGGCGCCGACCGGCAGGCGGATGTCCGCCTCGAAGACGCACTCCCCGGGCACCATGTTGACCTTCAGGCCGCCCCGGATCGTGCCGATGTTGAGCGTGACCTTGGGCATGATCCCGGCCGCCCCCTCGCCCATCGCCCGGTCCGTCGCCTCCACGCCCTCGACCTGGGCGCGCATGAGGTTGTCGGGCAGGTCGAACTCCAGGTCCTCGAGGGCCTCCAGGTCGCGGATCAAACCGGCCGCGATGCGGGTCGCCGAGGGGCTGGCGTGAGTGTAGGCGCCGTGGGTGCCGGCCGTGCGCACGGTGAAGGTGATCCACAGCGGCCCCTTCTCGCCGTAGCGGACCGAGAAGGGACTGGAGGGCTCGCCGTTGAGGCAGCAGTCGCCGCGCACCTCGGGCTCGTGCTCCATGAGCCAGCGCGCCCCCCAGGGCCCGAAGGTCTCCTCGTCGGAGACGCAGGTCAGCGTCAGCTTGCCCTTCAGCCGGTCCTTGATGCGGTGCAGCAGGACATAGGTCCAAATGCTTGCGCTGGTGCCGCACTTCATGTCGGCCGAGCCGCGGCCGTAGATCTTGCCGTCGACCTGCTCGCCGCCCCAGGGGTCCTGGGTCCAGCCCTCGGCCTCGGGATCGGCGCTGACCGGGAAGACGTCGATGTGGCCGTTGAGCACCAGATGGCGGCCCGCCGCGCCGCCCTCGAAGGTGCCGACCACGTTGGCCATGGTCGGCTGCGGATCGACCAGGCGGTGCGGTGCGCCCTGGGCCTCGAGGAAGTCGGTGATGTGCTTGACCGCCACCGTGGTGTCGCCCGGCGGGTTGGGCGACTTGGCGCGGACGAAGTCCTGGAAGAAGCCAACGATCGCGGCCTCCTCCTCCTCGATCCAGGCGAGGAGTTGTTCCCGATCCTTCATTGCGCCCGTCTCCTCTTGTCGCACGAAACCCAAGCTACTCGCCCCGCTCCGTCATTGCCGGACTTGATCCGGCAATCCAGGGCAGCCGGCAACCCTGGATGCCCGGATCAAGTCCGGGCATGACAGCATTTTAATGTAGATCCTGGACCTACTCCTCCTTCTGTTCTTTCGACTGCCCGAAGACCTGCGCGATCACCAGCAGGAAGGTCGAGAAGATGATCATGATGGTCGAGATCGAGGCGATGGTCGGATCGATCTGGTCGCGCAGCGAGGTGAACATGTCGCGGGTGATGGTCGCGTTCGGCCCGCCCGAGACGAAGAGCGCGATGATCACCTCGTCGAAGGAGGTCAGAAAGGAAAGCAGGCAGGCCGTGATCACGGCGAAGCGGATCTGCGGCAGGGTGATCACCATGAAGGCGCGGAGGCGCGAGGCGCCCAGGCTGCGCGCCACCATCTCCTGGTTCATGTCGTAGCTCTTGAGCGCCGCGCTGACCACGACCAGGACCAGGGGTATCGCCAGGATCGAGTGGGCCAGGGTCAGCCCCAGGATCGTGTTGACCAGGGAGAGCTTGACGTAGAGGTAGAAGACGCCGATCGCGACCAGGATCACCGGCACCATGATCGGCGCGATCAGCAGCATGAAGATGAACTTGGCCGAGCGCAGGTTGGAGACGAATAGCCCGTAGGCCGCCATGACGCCGAGCGGCGTCGCGAGGAAGACCGTCAGGACACCGACCTTCAGCGAGGTCCAGGTCGCGCTCATCCACTTGGAAGAGTTGAAGTAGTTCTCGTACCAGCGGAACGACCACTCGCGCGGCGGAAACTCCAGATACTGGGAGTCCGAGAAGGACATGGGGATGACGATGAAGGAGGGCGCGACCAGGAAGACCATCACCAGGCCGGCAATGACGTAGAGCCAGAGCCGGCTGCCGTGGGTGATCTGGGTGTCCGAGGCGGGGGCGTTGAGCCAGCTCAGCATCACTTGTGCCCCCCGCCCATGACCTGGTCGAAGCGCAGCAGACGCGCGGCCAGATAGAGGATGATGAGAGTCAGGACCAGCAGCACCACGCCGAGCGCCGAGGCCGCGCCCCAATTGAAGAAGAGCTCGATGTTGGTCGAGATCCGCATGGCCACCATGATCACCTTGCCGCCGCCCAGCACCGCCGGTGTGACGAAGAAGCCGAGACAGAGCACGAAGACGATCAGCCCGCCGGCGAAGAGCCCCGGCAGGGAGAGCGGGAAGAAGACCCGCCAGAAGGCCTGGGTCGGGCCGGCCCCGAGGTTGGCCGCGGCCTTGACGTAGTCCTTGTCGATCGCCCGCATGGCGCCGTAGACCGGCAGGATCAGGAAGGGCAGCATGATGTGCACCATGCCGATCAGGGTGCCGTTCAGGTTATGCACCAGCTTGATCGGCTCGTCCCAGAGGCCGAGCTCGATCGCCCAGTTGTTGATCAGGCCCTTGCGCTGCAGCAGGACGAGCCACGCGTAGGTACGTACCAGCAGCGAGGTCCAGAACGGCAGCAGCACGGTCAGCATGCAGAGCGCAGCCGCGCGGCGCGGCAGCTGGGACATGAAATAGGCCAGCGGATAGCCGATCAGGATGCAGACCAGCGTGGTCAGGATGCTGACCTCGAAGGTGTTCCTGAAGATCCGCGCGTAGGACTTGCTCTCCACCATGCGCTGGTAGTGCTCGAGGGTGAAGGAGCCGTCGTCGGCCAGGAAGGAGACGTAGAACAGCCATCCGACCGGCACCACCATCACGACCATGACCAGGATCAGTGCTGGCGAGCAGAGCCCGAAGAGCGCCATGCGCTCACGGAGCGCGTCCTGACGCAGGCCTTCCTCGTTGACCTTCTCGATCCCGGTAAGCGCGTCTTCGCCCGCGGTGCCGATGGCGACACTCATGGCGCTAGCCCTCGCCTTCGGTGATCAGGACCGTGTCCTCCCGGTGCAGGCCGAGTGTCACCGACCCGCCTTCGGCCGGCATGGCGGCCATCGAATCGCGCCGGGTCACGCCGCGCACGCCGACCTCCGTGCCGTCGGCCAGGACGACCACCATCAGGAAGGAGTCGCCCTGGTAGACCAGATCGCGCACTTCCCCCTTGAAGGCGTTGACGTCCTCTTCCACCGGTTCCTGCACCAGATGAAGCCGTTCCGGACGCAGCATCAGGAGGCTCGGCACCTCGCCGTTCAGTTCCTCGGCGAGCTTGAGAGGCTGCTCGGCGTAGTAGGCGTGGCCTCCGTTGATGTGGATCGGCAGGAAGGTCGATTCGCCGATGAAGTCCGCGACGAAACGGTTGGCCGGCTGCTCATAGATCCGGCGCGGTTCGTCGAGCTGCATCACGCGGCCGTGGTTGATCACCGCGATGCGGTCCGACATGGTCAGCGCCTCGCGCTGGTCGTGGGTCACGTAGACCGTGGTCATGCCGAGCTTTTCGTGCAGGTGGCGCAGCTCGATCTGCATGTGCTCGCGCAGCTTCTTGTCGAGCGCCGAAAGCGGCTCGTCCATCAGAAGAATGCGCGGCTCGAAGACGATGGCGCGGGCCAAGGCGACCCGCTGGCGCTGGCCGCCGGACAGCTGGTCGATGCGCCGCCCGCCGTAGCCGCCCAGCTGGACCATCTCGAGCGCCTGCTCGACCCGGTCGGCGATTTCCGCCGGTGCGACTTTGCGCAGCCGAAGCGGGAACCCGACGTTGCCCGCCACCGACATGTGAGGGAAGAGCGCGTAGTTCTGAAACACCATGCCGACGTCGCGCCGGTGCGGCGGCATGCGGATGATCTCGCGCTCGCCGAAAAGAACGCTGCCGTGGTCGGGCCGGGTGAAGCCGGCCAGGACCATGAGGAGCGTCGTCTTGCCCGAGCCCGAGGGCCCCAGCAGGGTCATGAACTCGCCGCTGCGGATGTCGAGATCGACCTCGTTCAGCGCGAAGACATGCCCATAGGTCTTTGTGATTCCACGGATCGTAATAGGCAGCGATCCGCCGTGCCCCGAATTGCCCGTCACGGTGCCCCACTCCCCGGATTGTGGGGGAGGAGCGGCGCCGCCGGCGCCCCTCCTCCGGCCACTCAAAGAAAGACTACTCGGTCAGCATGTCCTGGTAAGCCGCCGAAGCCTTCTGCTCGAACTCGGCGTACCAATCCAGGTTGGCCACGAGCTGGAGCTTTGCGTTTTCCGGGTGCGACGGCAGCATGGTGGCGACCGCCGGATCGATCTTGCCCGTATCGTACGCGGCCTTGTTGGTCGGGCCGTAGGTGATGTACTTCGGCATGTCGGCCTGGAATTCGGCCTTGCTCATCTCGGCGATGAACTTCATCGCCAGGTCCTTGTTGGGCGCACCCTTGGGAATGGCGAAGCAGTCGTAGTCGAGCAGCGCCTGGTTGTAGGTGTAGGCGGCCTTGGCGCCGTCCTTGATCGCCACGTCGAAGCGGCCGTTCCAGCCGGTCGTCATGTCGACCTCGCCGTCCTTCATGAGCTGGGCGTGCTGCGCGCCCGAGGCCCACCAGACCGCGATGTGCGGCTTGAGCTCGCGGATCTTGTTGATCGCCCGCTCGATGCCGTCGGGCTTGGCGAGTTCCTCGTAGACCTTCTCCGGCGGCACGCCGTCGGCCATCATCGCCGGCTCCAGGGCGCCGGAAACCTTGTTCCGATAGGACCGCTTGCCGGGGAACTTCTTGGTGTCCCAGAACTCGGCCCAGTTCTGGGGCCCGTTCTGGCCGTAGGTCTCGGTGTTCCAGGCCCCCACCGTCGAGAAGGTGATGGTGCCGACGCAGTGCGGCATGTAGGTGCCGGGCACGAAGTTGGAGACGTCGATCATGTCGTAGTCGAGCGGCTCGAACAGACCTTCGACCGCGCCGCGGGAGGCGCTGGCGGCGCCGGAGTCGATGATGTCCCAGTTCACCGCGCCGGCCTTGACCTTGAGGCGCACGTCGGAAATGCCGCCGTAGGAGTCCTCGGCGATCTCGAGGCCCATGGCCTTGGCGACCGGCTGGAACAGCGCCTTGCTCTGGGCGTCCTGATAGGACCCGCCCCAGGATACGATGGTCAGATCGGCCGCCTGCGCGCCGCCGGCGAGCAACGCGCCCGCGGCGAAGACCGTGGCGAACAGTGAAGTCCGGAAGGCGCCCGGCTTCCGCTTCGGTTGGGTGTCATATTCCTGCATGGAAGGCTCCCTATCCCTTTGTTTAAACAGCGAAAGCCGCGAGGCCTTCTTGGGCCTCCGGCCGTCGTCGACACGAGGCGTTTCACCTCTTGCGGTTAGCTTACGTCAGGTTTCTTCGGAGCAACAGTAGTTTACTGGCGCTTCGCGGACGGCGGGCGGGCGGCAGGAAGGAACAGCCTTGCGGTTCATCAATCGAGACGCGATTTCTTGACGGCGAGCGAGCACTTCATCACGCACGGGCCGGGATCCCATGACCCCATGAACTCGATCATCGCCATCCACCCCTACAAGCACGAGGGCCTCTGGGTCTTCGACGACGAGAAGGCGGGGCTCGTCCAGGAGCCCTTCGTGTCCGGCGCCGATACCGTGATCGACCGGATGGTCGCCGGCATCCCGGACGCGGAGAAGGGCTTCACCCTGATCTTCTCGGCCGGGCCCTTCCCGGGCTACCAGGCCGCGTTCGAGCGGCGCCGCGAAGAGATGGGCGGCAACTGGTACTACAGCGCGGATCTGGACATGGAGGGCTGGCTGTGCCCGGCGCTCTTCAAGTACTTCGACCAGGCGCCGCCGAAGATCTACGCCCAGTTCAAGGCCAAGGCCGGCTAGAGCAAGGTCGGCCGGGCCTGTGCCGCGGCGCTAGATCACAGCGACAACGGCGTCCATCACCTCGAAGGAGCCGCGCCAGATCATGTCGGTCGCCACGTAGGCCACGACTGCGAGGCCGAGATAGGCGAGCCAGCGATAGCGCTCCAGGATCGAGGCCACGAAGTTGGCGGCGAAGGCCATAAGGGCGATCGAGAGCACCAGTCCGAAGACGAGCATGCCGGGGGCGCCGTGCGCCGCGCCGGCGACCGCCAGGACGTTGTCCAGGGACATGGAAACGTCGGCGACGATGATGCTCGTCATGGCCGCCCCCATGGTCTTGCCGGCGACCACCTGTCCGGTCGCCGCGTCGACGAGGTCGCCCGGGGTCTCTACGTGCATCTCGCGCCACATCTTGTAGGCGACCCAGAGCAGAAGGATTCCGCCGGCGAGGGTGAGGCCGATGATGCTGAGCAGCTGGTAAGTGACCGCCGAGAACGCGATCCGCAGGCCGGTCGCCGCGACGATGCCGATGAAGATCGCCTTGCGCCGCAGATCTGGCGGCAGACCCGCCGCGGCCATGCCGATGATGATGGCGTTGTCGCCCGACATCACGAGGTCGATGAAGACGATCGCGATGAAGGCCTCGAAGTCGAAGGTCATCAGGGCGTCCAGCGACATCATGGGCGGGGCCTCGCCCGGGCGACGGGGTCATGGCGACGCCCGGAACAGAGGCTCGTGAAACGGCCCATCACCCCGCCCTCGCGTCTTCACGGATCATGTCGGCGGCCTTTTCGCCGATCATGATGGTCGGCGCGTTGGTGTTTCCGGAGGGGATCGTCGGCATGATCGAGGCGTCGGCCACCCTGAGGCCGCGCAGGCCGTGAACGCGCAGGCGCTCGTCCACCACGGCGAGGGGATCGGCGCCCATCTTGCACGTCCCCACCGGGTGGTAGATCGTCTGGGAGATCGCCCTGGCGGCATGCAGGATCTCCTCGTCGCTGCGCGCCGCGGGGCCGGGCCGGAATTCCTCGGCGACAAGGGGCGACAAGGCGCGGGTACCGATCAGGTCCCGGGTGTGCTTGATCGAGTCGACAGCCACGCGCCGGTCGGTCTCGGTCGAGAGGTAATTGGGTTCGATCGCCGGCGCCTCGTTCGGGTCCGGCGACTTCAGACGGATCCGGCCGCGGCTTTCCGGACGCAGCTGGCAGACCGACATGGTGAAGGCGGAGAAGCGGTGAGTCCCCTCGCCCGGCGAGTCCGCGCTCCACGGCTGGACGTGGTATTGGATATCGGGTGTCTCCAGGCCTTTGCGCGATCTCGCGAAGATGCAGACCTGGCTCGCGCCCATGGCGAGGGGCCCCGAGCGGAACAGGGCGTACTCCAGGCCCATCATCGCCTTCCGCAGCGGATTGCGCAGCCTGTCGTTCAGCGTGATCGGCCGCCGGGTCTTGTAGACCGCGCGCAGCTGCAGGTGGTCTTGGAGGTTCTCGCCGACACCCGGCAGCGCGCGGCGGACCTCGATCCCGAGGTCGCTGAGCGCTTCACCCGGTCCGACGCCCGATGCGAGCAGAATCTGCGGCGAGCCGATGGCGCCGGCGGAGAGGATCACCTCGCCCCGGCAGCGGGATTCCCGAGGCGCGCCCTTGACCCGGTAGCGCAGGCCGACGACCCGGCCGTCCTCGATCAGCAGCCGCTCGGCCTGCGCGTGGGTCCGGACCTCCAGGTTCGGGCGGGCGCGGACCGGTCTCAGGAAGGCGGCCGCCGAGCTGCAGCGCAGGCCGCGCCGCGCGGTCAGCTGGAAGTATCCCGCGCCCTCTTGATCGGCGCCGTTGAAGTCGTCGCGGCGCGGGATCCCGAGCTCCTCGGCGGCGTCGATCACCGCGTCGCAGAGCGGCAGCGTGAAGCGCAGCTCCGAGACGGCCAGCGGACCGCCGGCGCCGTGGTAGTCGTCGGCACCGCGCTCCTGGTCCTCCGATCGCTTGAAGTAGGGCAGGACGTCGTCGAAGCCCCAGCCGGCGTTGCCCATCTGGCGCCACTGGTCATAGTCCCGCGCCTGCCCGCGGATATAGAGCAGCCCATTGATCGAGCTCGAGCCGCCGAGCACCCGGCCGCGCGGCCACTGCAGGGCGCGGCCGCCGAGCCCCGGGTCGGGCTCGGTCCGGTAGCACCAGTCGGTGAGCGGGTTGTGGATCGTCTTGAAGTAGCCGACCGGGACGTGGATCCAGGGGTACCAGTCGGTCCCGCCGGCCTCCAGGAGCAGGACCCGGCGCTCCGCGTCGGCCGATAGCCGGTTCGCCAGTACGCAGCCGGCCGAACCCGCCCCAACGATGATGTAATCGAATTGGTCCGGCTGCCCCGTCACGGCTGGCGATCGTCCCCCCGTTTAGCGGCGCCGTTGCAGGGCCGCGTTTGTTCTGCAATAATGGGACAAATAGATCTCAATAACGAGACATCAAGTGCGCGGCACGCAGATCGGGAGGCTGGAGCCGTGATCAGGGAAGTCGCCGACGGCCGCTTTAGGCGTTTCGTGCTGCCGGCTTTTCCGTTGTAATGACTCAAGAAGCGATCGTGGAAAGCGCCGGGTTTCCGGCCGTTCTGCGCATCCAAGGGTCGTGGTAACCCCAAACAACAAGCTCTAGGGAGGTTCGTTTAATGTTCGAGTTCAAGAACTGCATGGCCGGCCTGGCCGCCGTGGCTCTCGCGGCCACGCTGTCCGCGCCAGGCGTCGCCGAGGCAAAGACCAAGATCCGCATCCAGTCCGTTATTCCCAGCAAGGCGGACGAAGTCGTCATGCTCAACGACTTCGCGGCCAACGTTTCCGCGCTGACCAACGGCGAGGTCGAGATCGAGGTTCTGCCGGCCGGCGCCGTGGTCGGCGTCAAGGAGACCCTCGAGGCGGTCGACAAGGGCCTGATCGAGGGCGGCTTCGCCTGGACCCACTACTGGTCCGGCTATCACCCGGCGGCCATGCTGTTCGGCTCGCCGGTCGCCGGCGCCGGCGTCGGCATCGACAACATCGCCTGGGTTTCCTGGTTCATGTACGGCGGCGGCCGCGAGCTCTACGACGAGCTCTGGAAAGAGATGGGCATGAACGTCAAGGGCCTCATGCTGCAGCCGGTCGGTCCGGAAGCGCTCGGCTGGTTCAAGGAGCCGATCGCCTCGATGGAGGACTTCCGCAAGTACCGCTTCCGCACGCCTCCGGGCATTCCCGGCCAGACCTACAAGGACATCGGCGTGGCCGCGGTCGCCATGGGCGGCGGCGACATCCTGCCAGCCCTGGAGAAGGGCGTGATCGACGCGGCCGAGTGGTGCTGCCCCAAGCCCGACAGCGTGTTCGGCTTCCAGAAGGTGCTGAAGCACTACTATCTGCAGGGGCTGCACCAGGTTGTGGTCAACGCGGACATCTACATCAACGGCGACGTCTGGAACAAGCTGAGCGACCATCAGAAGAAGGCCATGGAAGTCGCCGCCGACGCCTCGCTAATCCGTTCGCTGAGCTACCGGATCTACGAGAACGGCAAGGCACTCAAGGACCTGACCGAGAATCACGGTGTCCAGCTGCACGACACGCCGGCCGACTACTTCACGGAGTACATGGAGGCGGCGAAGGCCAGCCTGGAGAAAAACGCGGCCGAGAACGCCTTCTTCAAGAAGGTCTGGGACTCGCAGAAGGCCTTCGCCGACGTGGCGGTGCCCTTCTGGGCCGGCGCCCAGACGTCGAACGCCAACCTGGGCATGGCATACGCCAAGAGCAAGAAGTAGTCCTTCTTCTCTCCGACCGCAGAGAAAGCGGGGCTGGTCTCCACGACCGGCCCCGCGCCTGCCCGGCGCCGCGGCGCGGGCCGGACCAAGATCGAAATCCCTGAATGGCAGACGAACCGAATCCCGGCGAACTGGACATCACCGACGAGCTGATCGCCGAGCGCCGCGGCGGTGCGCCGGGCGCGTTGCCCCCCGACATGCCGTCCTGGATGGCGCGCACCATAACCGTAATCGACAGCTTCAGTCTGTGGAGCGGGCGCCTGATCTGCCTGCTGACCCTGCCGCTCTGCTTCGTCATGGTCTACGAGGTCATCGCGCGCTACGCCTTCGTGGCCCCGACCATGTGGGCCTACGACCTGAGCCGTTTCTTCTACGGCGCCCTCTTCATGCTGGGCGCCGGCTACGCGCTCTCCAAGGGCGTGCACATCCGGGCCGACTTCCTCTACCGCACCTGGACCGCACGAACCCAGGGACGGATCGACGCGGCGCTCTACCTGCTGTTCTACTTTCCCGGCCTGCTGATGTTCCTCTGGTCCTCGCTCGATTTTGCCTACCTCTCGTGGCTGCGGGGCGAACGCGGCATGGACACCGCCTGGATGCCCTACATGGGCCCGATCAAGACGGCCCTGCCGCTCGGCATCCTGCTGCTGCTGATCCAGGGCGTCTCGGAGCTGCTAAAGAGCTATTACGCCGCGACCCGCGGCCGCTGGCCCTAGTCCGGACCGGAACGAAAGATGGAAAACGAAACCCTCGGCCTGGTCCTGATCGGCGTCATGCTGCTGGCGATCTTCGTCGGCTTCCCGATCTCCTTCACATTGATCTTCCTCGGCTTCGTCTTCGGCTACCTCGGCTTCGGCGAACTGGTCTTCTATCTCATGACCTTCCAGTTCTCCTCGGTCATGCTGGAGCAGACGCTGGCGGCCGTCCCGCTCTTCGTCTTCATGGGCATCCTGATGGAGCAGGCCGGGCTGATGGAACGGTTATTCCAGGCGGTCCAGCTCATGCTGGCGCGGGTGCGCGGCTCGCTCTACGTCGCCGTGCTCTTCGTCTCGACGATCTTCGCCGCGGCCACCGGCATCGTCGGCGCTTCGGTCACCATCCTCGGAATCATGGCGGCCAAGACCATGAACCGCTCGAACTACGACGTGAAGCTGGCGGCCGGCACGATCACGGCCGGCGGCACGCTGGGCATCCTGATTCCGCCCAGCATCATGCTCGTGGTGATGGGCCCGGTGCTCGAAGTGCCGGTGACCGACCTCTTCGCGGCCGCGGTGGTGCCCGGCATCCTGCTCGCCCTGATCTATACCGGCTATGCGCTGGTGCGCTGCGCGCTCAATCCCGAGCTCGGCCCGCCGCTGCCGGAGGACCAGCGGGCCGAGAGCATGCGGGAAGTCTGGATCGAGTTCCTGCTCGGGCTGGTGCCGCCATCCCTGCTGGTGTTCTCGGCGCTCGGCAGCATCATGTTCGGCCTGGCGACGCCGACCGAGGGCGCGGCCTGCGGCGCGGCCGGGGCCATGCTGCTGGCGCTCGCCTACGGCAAGCTGACGCCCAAGAGGCTGTTCGACGCCCTGGTCAAGACGCTCGAAATCTCGGCCCTTATCCTGATCCTCGTGGCCGCCTCGAACTTTTTCGGCGCGGTCTTCTCGCGGCTCGGCACACCGACCATGCTGACCGAGTTCCTGCTCGACCTCGAGCTCAACCGCATGGTCATCCTGATCATGATCATGGCACTGATCTTCCTGCTCGGTTGGCCCTTGGAGTGGGTGCCGATCGTGCTGATCATCATTCCGATCCTGCTGCCCCTGGTCGATCAGCTTGGCTTCAACCTGACCTGGTTCGGCATCCTGGTGGCGGTCAACCTGCAGACCGCCTGGCTCTCGCCACCGGTCGCGCTCTCCGCCTATTTCCTCAAGGGCGTGGTGCCCGAGTGGGACCTGAAGGACATCTACCTCGGCATGATGCAGTTCATGGTGCTGCAGCTCATTGGGCTCATTATGATCATGGTCTTCCCGCAGATCGCCCTGTGGTTGCCCGGCGTCATCTATGGCAATTGAACCGGGACGTCCGATGAACCTCCGCGTCGGGAGCCGTTCCCTTGGCCGAGCCTGACGAAGAGTCGAAGGGGTCCCGCTCGACCCGCGTGCTCAAGGTGATCGAGGCCGTTGTCGCGGCGGGCCAGCCGATGTCGGTGACCGAGATCGCCGAGGTCACGGGCCTGCCGCGCGCCAGCCTGCACCGAATCGTCGGATTGCTGGAACGGGAGGGCTACCTGCAGAGCGGCCCGCGCGGACGGGGCCTTGAACAGGGCGCCCGGCTGACGCGGCTCGCCAGGTCCGCCCTGGCCGCGACCAGCGAGCGCGGCTTCCGCCACTCGGTGCTGGCCGCGCTGTCCCGCGAGATCGGCGAGACCTGCAATATCTCGGTTCCCGACGGCGACGCCATGGTCTACCTCGACCGGGTCGAGACCGAGTGGCCTCTGCGCCACCGCCTGCCGATCGGAACCAGGGTGCCCCTGCACTGCACCGCTGGAGGCAAGCTCTATCTCAGCCGCCTTACCGAGTCGAACCTGGCGCGCTTGCTGGCGGTCCTGCCGCTGAAGCGGCACACCGAAAGAACGATCACCGGGCCGGACGCCCTGCTGGACAATCTCGCCACCATCCGGCGCGAGAGCGTCGGCACGGACGACGAGGAGTTCATCGAGGGCATGGTCGCCGTCGCCGTTCCGATCACCGATGCCGAGGGGCGCATGGTGGCGGCCTTGGCGTTCCACGCGCCGAAGGTGCGCATGGATCTGGGGGCGGCGCGAAACGCCCTGCCCCGGCTGCAGGCGGCGGCGCAGGCGCTGTCCGACTCGCCCGAAAGCTAGAGCGGATCATGTTTGGTCGGAACCACTTATGGTTCCGACCAAACATGTGAATCCGCTCTATATCCAAGAGTTAGAGCAGATTCACGCGATTGAATGGATCGCGCCGGGCGAGTCCATTCAATCGCGATCTGCTCTAGAACACGCCGGCGTCGAGGCCAGCGGCGACCAGGGTCCCCAGTTCCTCGCAGTCGGTGACGAAGCCGTCCTGGAAGGCGCCGCGGCAGATCAGGGGCTCGCTGACCGCGCGCCAGCGCAGACCGGTGACGATGGATTCGACGGCGCGCCGGGTCCCCGTGCCGTCGTGGCCGGCGCGAACGTAGAGCGCGTAGGGGCGTCCCTGGGTCTCTTCCAGGCAGGGGTAGTAGACCCGGTCGAAGAAGTCCTTCAGGGCGCCGCTCATGTAGCCGAGATTCTCCGTCGTGCCGAGGATTATCGCCTGGGCCGCCTTGACGTCGTCCGGACCGGCATCGAAGGGCGAGAGCGCCCTTACCGACACGTCCTCGATGTCCGGGTGCCGCGCGCCGCGCAGGATGGCGTCACGGAGCTTCAGCGTATTGTCCGAGGGCGCGTGGGCGACGATGAGGAGTTCCTTGGCCATGCCCCTCCCTTACACCGGGGGCGCGGCGCGCGCAGCGCAAATCAGTGCGCCATCAGGACCGGCACGTTCATGTGACGCAGGATGTGGCGGGTCAGGCTGCCGAAGAGGTCGGTGCGCAGCCGGGCGTGACCGAGGGCGCCCATGACCAGCACGTCGGGGTCGTTCTCCGCGCAGTAGTTCAAAATGGTCGCCGCAGCACCGTCTCGTTTGGCGGTCAGCGTGACCTGCTGCGCGTTGATGCCGTGGCGCTCGAGGTGGCGCACGATCCCGGGGTCGGCCGGCAGCCTGTGGCCCTTGACGCCGTCGCCGCCGATCGTCACCACGTCGAGCCGCTGCTTGGTCTCCAGGATCTGCATGGCGTCGGTCAGGGCGCGCGCCGCGGGGCGGCTGCCGTCCCAGGCGACGACGGCATACTCCTTGAACGGGCGGACCTTGTAGCCGTTGGGCACGACGATGAGCGGCTTGCCCGAGCGCAGCACGATGTCCTCGGCGCGCACGTGCCGCTTGGCGTTGTCCGGGTCGGAGAACTGGCCGATCAGGAGAAGGTCGAAATAGCGCGCCGAGCGGGCCAGGAGATCGTTCGGCGGCCCCTCCTCGAACAGCCAGTCGAGCGGACCGTCGAAGGCCTCGGCCGCCGCCTTCTGGCGGAAGCTCTCTTCGATCTCCTTGCTGACTCCCTGCTCGGCAGCGCGCAGGTTGTCGAGCACGTCCTTCGAGATCCACTGCTCGTAGCGGCCCTCGAACTGGACCGGCGCCTTGACGTAGACGCCGGTGAGCGCGGCGTCGTACTTCTTGCTCATCTGCACCGCGAACTTGAGCGCGGCGTCGGCGTTGTCGCTGCCGTTGTAGCAGATGGCGATGTCCTTGATGGCCATGGCGTGCTCCCCCTGGGCGTGCTGCCCTGGCGGAAGCAGCGAGATGCGCCGCCGCTCTCCGCCCGTTGTTGCGCGCGGCAGCGCGGAGATCCGGCGCCGGCGCTTTCAGCGGCTCGCTTCGAGGCGTGCCGCGCTGCGACATGAGTACTGGTATACCATATGCCAGGGCCCGCTTCTTGTCGAGTCCGGTAAGGCGTGGCGCGTCTCCCGTCCGGCCGCGCGCGACTTCTCAAAAAAAGCTATGGAACTCTTCGAGAGAGGTGGTATACCAGATACCAAGCGACCAATCTCGCACAGCAAATGTCCGGCAAGGCGCCGCTGTCCCGAACCGAAGGCGTCCCTTGCCGCAAGAAAAGCGATACACGGGAGACGCGCGTTGCAGCAATCGAAAACCAGCGACATTTCCGCCCCGGGGGCGCAGCGGACCGGGGTGCGCGCACCAGCGATGAGCCGCTAACGACAGCGAGGCTCTTGGGGAGGGGCGACATTATGAGACGTGCGGAACTGGTGACGGCCATCATCCTGGCGTTGTTTTCCATCTACCTGATGTGGAAGAGCGCCGAGCTGGAGATCGGCTGGATCGAGGACGAAGGCCCTGGCGGCGGTGCTTGGCCGTTCTGGCTCGCGGCCATCATGCTGGTCTGCTGCATATGGATCATCGTCAACTGGGTGCGGCGCAGCTCGCCGCCATCCCGGTCGATCGAGCCCTACATGGACTCGACGGCGCGCAAGATGTTCCTGCTGGTGGGCGGCGGGGTCACCGGACTGATCGCCATGGTGCACGTTGTCGGCATGTACGGCGCGATACCGATCTTTCTCATCTATTACCTGCGACTGCTCGGTCAGCACGCCTGGCCGGTCACGCTCGCCATCGCGCTGTCGGCACCGGTCGTCATCTTCTTCTTCTTCGACGTGGCGATGCGGATCGTCCTGCCGAAGGGCTATCTCGAGCCGCTGTTTCTGCCGCTCTACGACATCTTCCTGTGAACCGGCCCGGGAACTGTCTGGGAAAACTTGATCGCAAAGAAGAGAGGCGCCGTCGTCGGCCGGCCAGCCTCTCGCTAGGGAGACACGGGGAAGCACCATGGAGATAATGTCGTTTCTTTTGGACGGCTTTTTGATTGCTTTTGAGCCGCTCAACCTGGCCCTCGTGGTGATCGGCGTCACGGTCGGCCTGTTCATCGGCGCGATGCCGGGACTGGGCTCCGTGAACGGCGTGGCCATTCTCCTGCCGATGACCTTCCTGGTTCCCCCGACCTCGGCAATGATCTTCTTGGCCGCGATCTACTACGGCGCCATGTACGGCGGCGCCATCAGCTCGATCATGCTGGGCATTCCCGGCGCCTCCACGGCGGTCGCCACGACCTTCGATGGCCGGCCGCTGGCGCTTAGCGGCAACGCCGACAAAGCCCTGGTCGCCGCGGCGCTGGCGTCCTTCTTCGGCGGCACCGTCTCGATCATGCTGTTCACCGGGTTCGCGCCGGCGCTGGCCCATGTCGCCCTCGACTTCGGCGACCCGGAGATCTTCGCGCTCATGCTGCTCGCTTTCGCCACCTTCATCGGTCTCGGCGGAGACGATATCCCCAAGACGCTCTTCTCGATCTGCATCGGCCTGGTGTTCAGCGCGGTCGGCATGGACATCATGAGCGGCGAGCCGCGCCTGATCTTCGGCGGCATCGACGGCCCCTTCCCCGGCTTCCTGCACGGCATCAACTTCCTGGTCCTGGCCATCGGCATCTACGGCATCGGCGAGATGATGTGGACCATCGACAACACCCGCGGCGACATCAGCATGTCCAAGGCGGTCGTCACGGTCGACCGCATCATGCAGAACCTGAAGGAGCTGCTGACCACCTGGAAGGCGGCCGCGATCGGCTCCTTCCTCGGCTTCTTCGTGGGCATCCTGCCGGCCGCCGGCGCGACACCGGGATCGCTGATGTCCTACGGCGTCGCCAAGATGACGTCGCGGAACTCGGACAACTACGGCAAGGGCGAAATCTCGGGCGTGGTCGCGCCGGAAGCGGCCAACAACTCGGCCTCCACGGGCTCCATGCTGCCCATGCTGACGCTCGGCATTCCCGGCTCGCCGACAACCGCGATCCTGCTCGGCGGCATGGTGATCTGGGGCCTCGTGCCGGGCCCCATGCTGTTCGTCGACCAGACCGAGTTCGTCTGGGGCCTGATCGCCAGCCTCTACGCCGCCAACTTCTTCGCCGTCTTGATCAACATCGCCTTCATCCCGGCCTTCCTCTGGGTCCTGAAGATGCCCTTCACCATCCTGGCGGCCTGCATCTTCGTGCTCTGCCTGGTCGGCGGCTACGCCCCGACCCAGGACATGCACGACGTCTGGCTCATGCTGGTCTTCGGCGTCGGCGGCTATCTCTTGAGAAAGCTCGACTACCCGCTGGCCCCGGCGGTGCTCGCCATCGTGCTCGGCCCGATCGCTGAGCCGGCCCTGCGCCAGTCGCTGCTGATCGCCAACGGCGACTTCATGGTCTTCGTCAACCGGCCGATCGCCGGCCCGATCACCATTATCGCGCTGATCCTGCTCCTGCTGCCGGCTTTGAAGCCGATCCTCAGGGCGTTCCGCAAGGAGAAGCCCGAAGCCAAGGAAACCAGCGGCAGCTGAGACAGCAGGCCCGTCCCCAGCTGCCGGGGCCCGGACCGCCGGCCCGATGCGATACTGAAAATGCGAGATCAGGAGCGAAACCCATGTCGGATACAGCGAGCGATACCCTGGCGCGGAAGGATCGTTCCGGCGATGTTTTGTCTGGCGGTCATCTTGTTGCGAAGTCGCTTAAGAACGAGGGCGTGGACACAGTTTTCACGCTTTGCGGCGGGCACATCATCGACATTTACGACGGCTGCATCGACGAGGGGATCCGGATTGTCGACGTTC
>JASJEC010000082.1 GCA_030064845.1 Kiloniellales bacterium | reverse complement strand
ACCGGTTAGAGGACGAACTCGGCGACCTGCTCTTCGTCGCGGCCAACCTGGCCCGTCATCTGGGCATCGATCCGGAAGCCGCCCTGCGCCGCGCCAACGGGAAATTCGAACGGCGCTTTCGCCAGGTCGAAGCCGCCTTTCCAGACGGCCTGAACGGGGTCTCGCTCGACGCAATGGAAGAGGCCTGGCAAGCGGCCAAGAAAAACGGCGCGTGAGCGCAAGACAGCACGCTCTGGTAGAGACGCGAATCGTTACGACGACTAGCCTCTCGGCAGAAACACGGTAACGCGCAGGCCGCCTTCCGGGCGGTTCTCCAGGGTGAGTTCGCCGCCATGGGCGCGGACGATGGAGCGGGCGATGGCCAGTCCCAGTCCGATGCCGCCGGTCTCGCGGCTGCGCGATTCCTCGAGGCGAACGAAGGGCGCGAAGACCCGTTCGAACTCGGCCTCCGGGATCCCTGGCCCATTGTCCTCGATCCGGATCCTGTGGCCGTCGGCCGCCGTCTCGAGCGAGACCCCTGCCCGCTCACCGTAGGTGAAGGCGTTCTCGATCAGGTTCCGGAGCGCGCGCTTCAGGCCGGTCGGGCGGCAGGCAAAGGGCGTCTTGTCTGCGCCCGAGAAGGTGACGGGCTTGCCCATCTCGGCGAAGTCGGCGCAGAGGCTCTCGACGAGAGCGGCCAGGTCGACCGGCCGGGTCGCCTCCTGCGAGACCTCCTCGCGGGCGAAGGCCAGGGTCGCCTCGGTCATGCGCTGCATCTCCTCGAGGGTCTCCAGGAGCTTGTCCCGCGTCTCCGGGTCGTCCACCAGCTCGGCCCGCAGGCGCAACGAGGTGATCGGCGTGCGCAGGTCGTGGCTGATCGCCGCCAGCAGCGTGGTGCGGTCCCGGATGAAGCGGGACAGCCGTTCCTGCATCTGGTTGAAGGCAAGAGTGGACTGCCGGATCTCGCGGGGGCCGGTCTCCGGCAGGGGATCCACCGACTCGCCGCGGCCGAGGCGTTCGGCGGCCAGGGACAGCGCGGTCAGCGGACGGGTTATCCGCCGCAGCATGAGAATCACGACGACAAGGATAACGCCGGCCATCAGCGCCATGGAGAGTATGCTCGGCCAGGCCCAGCGTATGGCCCGCGGGCGAAGCCTGGTCACCACGTTGAGCCAGTCGCCGTCGGGCAGACGGAGCGAAATGGCGAGGCTGCGGTCATGGCGATGGCCGCCGCGCCAACCGTCATCGTCGTCTTCGTCGTAGTCTTCGCGATCGTCGTAGTCTTCGTGTTCGTCGTCGCGGGATCTGTGCCGAAGTCGGTCGTAGTGGCGTTCGCCGAGGAACTGGACGCGTACCGAGTTGCTCGCGTAGTCGGGCAGAACCTGCTTGAAGTTGTCGGTGATCCATCGAGTGCGCCAACCGCGGCCCGAGTCTTCGAGCACGCTCTCCGGCGTTACCCAGAACTGAACGCGCCGCGAACTTGCGGCACGGAGCATGCGATCGCGACGCTCGGGCGGCCTGTCTTCGATCAGGCGCACGACCGCGGCCGTCCGCTCCACAAGGCCGAATTGCAGTGCACCGCTTATGGCTTGGCGGCGTTCGTCCGCAAAGATCAGAAAGGCCACGAGCTGGGTCAGAAAGAGACCGGCAAGCAAGAGGGCAATCAGCTGCCCGCTCAAGCTCTTCGGCAGGAGGCGCTTCACGCCACCTCCGTCACCTCGGCGGCGAAGACGTAGCCGCCGCCCCAGACGGTCTTGATCAGGGCCGGGTTCTTCGGGTCGCGCTCGATCTTCTTGCGGAGGCGGCTCACCTGGTTGTCGATCGCACGGTCGAAGACCTGCGCCGCACGCCCGCTGGTCAGGTCGAGCAACTGATCGCGGCTGAGGACCATCCTGGGCCGGCGAAGGAAGGTGAGCAGCAGGCGGAACTCCGCGGTGCTGAGCGGCACCGCCACCCCGTCCTCGGCCGCGATTTCTCGCCGGTTGAGGTCGAGCGTCCAGCGGTCGAAGCGAAGCAGTCCGCCCTCCTCCGCGTCGCGCGGCGGCGCCGGCAGGGCCTGGGCGCGGCGCAGGACCGCCTTGATCCTGGCGAGCAGCTCGCGCGGGTTGAAGGGCTTGGTGACGTAGTCGTCGGCGCCGATCTCCAGGCCGACGATCCGGTCGGTCTCTTCGGCCATGGCGGTCAGAAGGATGACCGGGATATCGGTGGTCTCCCGCAGGTGGCGGCATAGGGCGAGACCGTCCTCGCCGGGCATCATGATGTCGAGCACCACGAGGTCGATCGCGCCGGCCTTGAGCACCTTGCGCATCTCCTGGCCGCCGGCCGCCAGGCTGACCCTGAGGCCGTTCTTGGCCAGGTACTTGGCCAAAGGCTCGCGGATGTCGCGGTGATCGTCCACGACCAGGACGTGCGGGGTCGTTTCCATGGTCTGAAGATAGCTTTCGGGGATCGGGGGCCGCAGGAAAAAGTGTAACCAAATGTATCGATGTCGGGCCCTAGCATGGATCGCGACAATCAGAGGGTCCCCTCGACAAACTCCTGCGACATCCCCGCCCTACCTCATTGGGCAACGGCAATCGCAGGAACTCAGGAGGTTCTTAGATGAAACGACATGCCAAGATCGCCGTGGCCGTCGGCGCCATCGCCCTGGTGGGTATCGCCGCCGTCGCCACCACCACCCAGGCGCACCGGAGCTACCATAGTGAATACGGCTACCACGGCGGCAAGAGCCATCACGGCAAGGGACGCCACGGCGGCGGGCTCCGCGCCATGATGATGGATCGCTTCGACGTCGACGGGGATGGCAAGATCAGCCGGGCCGAGATCGACCAGGTCCGGCAGGAGAAGCTCCGCGAGTTTGATGACGACGGCGACGGCAGCTTGAACCTTGCCGAGTTCGAGGAGCTCTGGGTCGACTTCATGCGCGAGCGGATCGTCGACCGCTTCCAGGATTTGGACTCCGACGGTGACGGTCAGATCACGGCGGAGGAAATGGACAAGAAGGTGTCGCGAGCCTTCGCGCGCATGGACCGCAACGAAGATGGCGTGATCGACAAGAGCGACCGCAGGCGTCATCACCGTGACGACGATGATCATGACGACGACGAGCGCGACTAACGCTCCACGACTTGATACTCGTAATAAGTGAAATACTCCAGTTGTTCGAACCAAAGCCGGTAGGACATTCAAGGCCTCTCAGCCCGAGAAAAGCAAAGTTCTCAGCCACGGGAACTTTGCTTTTCAGGCCCAATCCCTCGTAGAAAACGGTCTCTGCGCCCCCAAGGTCCGTGCTTCATTGGAACCAGGCACCCTGACGTCTGCGGTTTCGTTGTGGCAATTGCCACACCTGAAACGCGAACTCTCGAATATCGTAGCTCTGTCGCGCGGCCAGGATCGCTGGCCATTTCTGAGCGACCTTGGGGGGCGACACATCTTCAATCATTCTTTTGGAGACCGATTATGAGCAGATCATTCCTATCGAATGCTCTGGCCGCTGCGGCCATGGGCGCTGTGGCTGTTGCGGCCACGCCGGCCTTTGCCGACGGCGGCGGCTGTCCCGTTTCTCACGGCGACCTGCAATCCGAGCTTAGCGCCGTGACCGGGTCGCTCGCCAACGGCGGCCTGGGCAATGATATGTGGGGTACGGTCGTGGATGACGAGGGCGAGGTCTGCGCGGTCGCGCGCACCGGTCCCCTGGGCGATCAGTGGCCCGGCAGCCGCGTGATCTCGGCGCAGAAGGCCAACACCGCCTACTCCTTCAGCCTGGAAGGCAACTATCCGAACCTCCCGACCGTGGGACGGGCGCTGGCCACCGGCAACCTCTACGGGCTCGTACAGCCGGGCGGCAGCCTTTTCGGTCTGCAGTTCAGCAATCCGGTAGACCCCAAGAGGGCCTACAAGGGTGACTTCGAGGACTATGGCACCAAGGACGATCCTCTGGAGGGCAAGCGAGTCGGCGGAGTCAACGTCTTCGGTGGCGGGCTTGCGCTCTACGACGCGGACGGCAATCTCGTCGGCGCGATCGGCGTCAGTGGCGACACGTCGTGCGCCGACCACATCATTGCCTGGCGGGTGCGGGACGCACTCTTACTGGATAATATTCCGGGCGGTGTCGGTGACGGCGGCGTGAACGACAACCTTATTCTCAACAATCCGCCGGAGCCCAATACCTTCCAGCATCCTTCTTGCGGTTTCGGTGAGGACCCCATCATCAACAACTTGGCCATGACCAACCCGATCGGCCCGTAAGGTCCACAGCCAACCAGCCTTGCGCGGCGGCCCCTCAAGGGGCCGCCGTTGCGGCTTGGCTTAGTCGTTGGCCAGCAGGTGCATCAGACTCGAGGTGTCCCAGCGCTTGCCGCCACGCGCCTGGACCTGGGCATAGAACTGGTCGACCAGGGCGGCCACGGGCAGGCGTGCGCCGTTACCGCGGGCCTCCTCGAAGCAGATCGAGAGGTCCTTGCGCATCCAGTCGACCGCGAAGCCGAAATCGAACTCGCCCTTGCACATGGTCGAGCCCCGGTTGTCCATCTGCCAGGACTGGGCCGCGCCCTTGCCGATGACAGCGAGCACCTTCTCCATGTCCAGGCCGGCCCTCATGCCGAAATTCATGCCCTCGGAGAGACCCTGGACCAGCCCGGCGATGCAGATCTGGTTGACCATCTTGGTCAGCTGCCCGGCGCCCGGCGCGCCCATCAGTGTAACCGCCTTGGCGTAGCAGTCGGCGACCGGCGCAGCCTTGTCGAAAGCCGCCTGGTCGCCGCCGCACATGACCGTGAGCTGGCCGTTCTCGGCGCCAGCCTGGCCGCCAGAGACGGGGGCGTCGATACAAGCGATGCCCTTTTCCTTGCCGGCCGCGTAGAGCTCGCGCGCGACATTGGCCGAGGCCGTGGTGTTGTCGACGTAGATGGCGCCCGAGGCGAGACCCGCGAAGATACCGTCGTCGCCGAGCGTCACGCTGCGCAGGTCGTCGTCGTTGCCGACGCAGGAGAAGACGATCTCCGCGCCCTCGACGGCCGCCCTGGGAGTGGTTGCCATCGCGCCGCCGTGCTGCTCGACCCAGGCCTCCGCCTTAGCCGTGGTCCGGTTGTAGACGGTGACGTCGTGTCCGCCGGCCTTGAGATGGCCGGCCATGGGATAGCCCATAACGCCGAGCCCGATGAACGCAACCTTGGTCATATTGATCTCCCCGATGAATTCCGGCGCGCAGACTACTCAGTCCAACCCGCGCCCTCAAGATGGCCGGCGGTCGCTGAGCCTTCCAGAAAAGATCGGGGCGGGCCGCAGCACAGGCGACCCGCCCCTTCGGCTCCCTGGAACGGTCAGATGCCCTGCTGCGGGCGCATGTCGTCGCGATTGATGCCGGCAACTTCAACCGGCGCCTTCATGGCGTCGCGCCGGAAGGGCTCGCCGAGCTCCTGGTTGAGCAGGACCTCGATGAAGGTCGTCACGCCGTCCTTCTGCGCCTTGCAGGCCTGCTCGAGTGCGCCGGTCAGCTCGGTCTGGGTCCTGACCGTGACGCCCTTGAGGCCGCAACCCTCGGCCACCTTGGCGTAGCTCAAGTTGGGGTCGAGCTCGGTACCGACGAAGTTGTTGCTATACCAGAGGATCGAGTTGCGCTTCTCGGCGCCCCACTGATAGTTGCGGAAGATTACCATGGTGATCGCCGGCCACTCCTCGCGACCAACCGAGGTCATCTCGTTCATCGAGATGCCGAAGGCGCCGTCGCCGGCGAAGCCCACGACGGGCGTGTCGGGACAGCCGATCTTGGCGCCGATGATTGAGGGGAAGCCGTAGCCGCAGGGACCGAAGAGGCCCGGCGCCAGGTACTTCCGACCCTCCTCGAAAGTCGGATAGGCGTTGCCGATAGCGCAGTTGTTGCCGATGTCGGTCGAGATGATCGCGTCCTTCGGCAGGCCGGCCTGGATCGCCCGCCAGGCCTGGCGGGGCGACATGAGATCGGCATCGCGGTCGCGCGCCTCGACGTTCCAGGTGGTGCCGGGATCGTCGTCCTCGTGGTCCATGCTGGAGAGCGTCTGCAGCCAGGCCGACTTGGTCTGATGGATCGTGGCCTTGCGCTCCTCGCGGCTGGCGTCGCCGGCCGTCGGGGCCAGCTGCTCGAGGATCTGCCTGGCGACCAGCTTGGCGTCGCCGCAGATGCCGACCGTGACCTTCTTGGTCAGGCCGATGCGGTCGGAGTTCATGTCGACTTGGATGATGGACGCGTTCTTGGGCCAGTAATCGATGCCGTAGCCCGGCAGCGTCGAGAAGGGATTGAGCCGGGTGCCCAGCGCGAGGACAACGTCGGCCTTGGCGATCAACTCCATGGCCGCCTTGGAGCCGTTGTAGCCGAGCGGCCCAACCGCCATGGGGTGGCTGCCCGGGAAGCTGTCGTTGTGCTGATAGCCGCTGCAGACCGGGGCGTCGAGCCGCTCGGCCAGAGCCTTGGTCTCGGGAATGGCGTTGCCGATGACGACGCCGGCGCCCGAGAGGATGACCGGAAACTTGGCCTCGGACAGCAGCTCGGCGGCCTTCGCCACCGCCTGCGCGCCGCCTGCCGGCCGCTCGAGACGGACGATGGGCGGCAACTCGATGTCGATCACCTGGGTCCAATAGTCTCGCGGCACGTTGATCTGAGCGGGAGCGGAGCCGCGGATCGCCTTCTCGATCACCCGGTTGAGCACCTCTGCGATCCGGGCCGGATCGCGCACCTCTTCCTGGTAGCAGACCATGTCCTTGAACAGGGCCATCTGCTCGACCTCTTGGAAGCCGCCCTGGCCGATGGTCTTGTTGGCCGCCTGGGGCGTGACCAGCAGCATGGGCGTGTGGTTCCAGTAGGCGGTCTTGATCGGAGTCACGAAGCCGGTAACGCCCGGGCCGTTCTGGGCGATCGCCATGGCGATCTTGCCGGTAGCCCGTGTGTAGCCGTCGCAGATGAGACCGCCGTTGGTCTCGTGGGCGACGTCCCAGAAGGTGATCCCGGCCTTGGGGAAGAGATCGGAGATCGGCATGAAGGCGGATCCGATGATGCCGAAGGCATGCTCGATCCCGTGCATCTGGAGGACCTTCACGAAGGCCTCTTCGGTGGTCATTTTCATCTGAACGCGCCCTTCCTTGGTGTTCGGTGCAAACTAGGCCATCACACGCGCGACAAACGCCGCCCGTCTGGCGGCGGCGGACGCGTGGCTCTGTTCTCCACTCAGACTGGCCCAACTGGCCCTCCCATCATAGAGCCAGAACCCGAAAAACCTTCATACCAGGACCTGGCACCGCAGGGCGTCAGGCGCTTGCCACCGCCTCGGCCGGACGGCCGACGATCGCCTCGTAGAGCGCCGGATCGGTCGCGCCCTCGGTGCCGAAAACCAGGAGCTTGCTGTCGGATCCGAGGCCGAGGTCGTCGCGCATGGCCGGATCCTGGCGGGCCGCAAGGGCGCCAGCGAGACCAGCCACGGCCGACTCCCCGGCGACGATCGGCGGGTCGCCATCCTGGCCTTCGGCCAGACGGCGCATCAGGAAGCGGGCCGACTCGTCGTTCACCGTCATGAAGCCGTCGGCCCCGGCCTCCAGGATCTCCCAGGCCAGCTGCGAGACCTCCCCCGCGGCGAGACCGGCCATGACCGTATCCAGGTCGCCCGGGACAACGGCTGGCCGGCCGGCCTCGGCGCTGGCGTAGAGGCAGGCGGCCGTCTCGGGCTCGACCACGACGAAGCGCGGCCGTGTCGGACCGTGGCGCCACCAGAAGGGGACCAGGATCGCCGCCGCCAGCCCGCCGACGCCGCCCTGCACGAAGACGTGGGTCGGCGCCGCGGGCAGCTGAGCGATCGCCTCCTCGGCCATCACGGCGTAGCCATGCATCACGTCTCTCGGAATCTCGCGGTAGCCTTCGTAGGAGGTATCCGAGACCACGAACCAGCCGTTCGCCACCGCGTCGGCGGCCGCCTGGCGCACGGAATCGTCGTAGTTGCCCGCGACCCGGCGGACCTCGGCGCCGAAGGCCTCCATGGCCTGCTTCCGGCCCTCGCTGACCGTCGCGTGGATGTAGATCATGGCGCGGCAGCCGCAGGTCCGGGCGCCCCAGGCGACGGAGCGACCGTGGTTGCCGTCGGTCGCGGTGCAGACCGTGATGTCCGACCCGCGGTTCCCCACGAGGCGCCGCACGGCGTAGGCGCCGCCCAGGGCCTTGAAGCTGTTCAGCCCGAAGCGCTCGGCCTCGTCCTTGTACCAGACGGCGCCCAGTCCGGCCTCCCGGGCGAGGCCCGGCAGAGACCGCAGAGGCGTCGGGGCGTAGCCCGGCCAGGACGCGATCTCGCGCCGCGCCGCTTCGTAACCCTCGGCATCGAGGATGGCCGACAGCGCCGCGTCGTAGGCTCGGTCCGACCGGGGCCGGGCGATCAGTCGGGCATCGAAGGCGGTCACGGCAGTCATCCTCGGACAGGGTGGCGGGCGGAAGACCAGGGAACGATAGAGCGACGGCCGCGGCAAGGGGAAACCCGCGCCCGGGTCCCGGCGGCTTGCCAAGGTCCGGGCTCTTTGACAGCATGCGCCGCCTCGGCGCGCCGATATTTCACTGCCGTTTTTTCCGGAGACACAGAGCATGGCCGAAGATAGCGAAGCGGTGACCATTCACCGCGGCCTCAAGGGAGTCTACGTCGACACATCCCAGGCGACCTTCATCGACGGCGCGGCCGGCGAGCTGCGGTATCGGGGCTACTCGATCCACGAGATCGCCGAGCACTCGACCTTCGAGGAGACGTCCTTTCTGCTGATCTACGGGGAACTGCCGACGGCGAAGGCCTTGGCCGCCTTTGACTCCGAGCTCAAGGCGCATCGAAAGCTGCCCGCGCCGATCTACGACCTGATCCGCACGATCAAGGACGGCCATCCGATGGACGTCCTCCGCACGGCCGTTTCCGCCCTGGCCGCCTTCGACCCCGACGTCGCGGACACCAGCCCCCAGGCCGCACTCCACAAGGGCCTTCGCCTGACTTCCCAGGTGCCGATGATCGTGACCGCCCACGAGCATATCCGGAACGGGCGCGAGCCGGTGCCGCCCAGTACGGATCTCGGCCACGCCGCCAACTTCCTTTACATGATGACCGGCGAGAGGCCGAGCGCCGACGCTGCGCGCCTGCTCGACACGGACTTCGTGCTCCACGCCGAGCACGGCTGCAACGCATCCTCCTTCACGGCGCGGGTGGTGACCGGCACCAACGCCAACATCCACGCCGCGGTCACGGCGGCGATCGCCGCCCTTTCCGGTCCGGCCCACGGCGGCGCGGCCGAGGACGTCATGCGGATGGCCAAGGAGATCGGCGAGCCCTCCGGGGCCGAGGACTACGTGATCCGGAAGCGGGAGAAGCGCGAGCCGGTCACCGGCTTCGGACACCGGGTCTACCGGGTCGAGGACCCGCGCGCACGCCATATCCGCGACGGCGTGAAGCGGTTGTCCGAGGAGACCGGCCAGCAGCAGTGGTACGAGATACTCGAGGCGGTCGCCAAGGCGATGAAGCGCTACGCGCCTCAGGGGATCCACGTCAACGTGGACTTCTACTCCGGCGCCGCCTACACGCTCTACGGCATTCCGGAGGACCTCTTCGTGCCGATCTTCGCGATCGGCCGGGTGCCCGGCTGGACCCTTCAGGTCCTGGAGCAGCTCGAGAACAACGTGCTGATCCGCCCGCTCCTGCTCTACGAGGGCGCGGCGCCGCGGCCCTATCAGGCGATCGCCGACCGCGGCTGAATCGTCACCGATCGTCCCGGATCAGGCCGGCCAGCTTCTCGATGCCGGGGGCGATCCGCTCCGAGGCGATCGAAGAGAAGCCCAGGCGGAAGTAGTTGCGCGGCGGCTTGGGCGCGTGAAAGAAGACGCTGCCCGGCTCGATCACGATACCCTCGCCGAGCGCCTGGCGCGCCAGCACGTCGCTGTCCAGGCTCTCCGGACCGCGCACCCAGAACGAGGTGCCGCCGAAGGAGGGCGTGGTCGCGCTGTCCGGCAGGTAGCGCGCCAGGGCCGCTCCCATGGCCTCCCAGCGGTCGTGGTAGGTCCGCTGCAGGCGCTGGACCAGGGCGTCGTAGTAGCCGCCGGCGATGAAGAGCGCCACGGTGCGCTGATTGTTGGTCGGCGGGTGCCGCAGCAGCATGCGGCGCAGGGCGCGCAGCTCGCGGATCAGGTCCGCCGAGGCGACAAGGTAGCCGGTGCGCAGGCCCGGCGCCAGATGCTTGGAGAAGGAGCCGACGTAGATCACGTTGCCCGCCATGTCCATCGACTTCAGCGCTGTCGTTGGCTTGCTTACGAAGTTGGTCTCGGCCTCGTAGTCGTCCTCGATCACGAAGAAGTCCTGCCTGGCCGCCTGGTCGAGCAGTGAGACACGGCGCTCCAACGGCAGGGTCACGGTGGTCGGCGACTGGTGGCTGGGCGTCACGTAGACCGCGTCGCAGCGCTCGAGCTCGCGGCCGACCGTCAGGCCCTCGCCGTCGACCGTGATCGGCTTCAGGCGCGCGCCGGCCATGGTGAAGATGTGCCGCACGTCGACGTAGCCCGGGTTCTCGACGCCGAGCACGAAGTCGGGTCCGGCCAGGAGCTGCGCGATCAGGTAGAGCGCGTTTTGCGCGCCCATGGTGATCAGGATCTCGTCGGGCGCCGCCTTGATGCCGCGGCGCGGCAGCACCCGGGTGCGGACCTCCTCGACCAGCAGCGGATCGTCCTCGTCGAAGCTGTCGTCGGCCCAGCTCTTGATCGACTGCACGCCCAGCGCCTGACGCGAGCAGATGCGCCAGGCCGCCGTCGGGAAGAGGCTGGGATCGGCCTGGCCGTAAATGAAGGGATAGGGATAGCGCTGCCAGTTCTTGGGCTTGGTGATCTGGAGCTGCTCCGACGGCCGGAAGCGCAGCCTCGGCCACCAGTCCACGGCCTCGCGCCCGCCCGCCGGCTCGGCCAGAGGCTGCCCGGCCTCGACCGGTCGGCCGACCAGCTCGGTATTGACGAAATAGCCGATCCGCTCGCGCGAAATCAGGAAGCCCTCGTCGGCCAGGGCCTGGTAGGCCAGCACCACGGTGTTACGCGACACCCCGAGCGACTGGGCCAGGCGGCGGCATGACGGCAGGGGCTCGTCCGCGGCGAGCCGGCCGTCCAGGATCGCGTCGACCAGGTGACGGCGGAGCTGCGCCTGCAGGCTCACGTCGCCGTGGTGATCGACCGGGAAGATCAGGTCCCGCATGCTTGGCCTCAAGCAATCCCTGCAACTGGCCCGTGACCGGGCCGGGCCCCGATTCTAAGGTGCCGACGTCTGGGGAACAAGCGGACCACCCCCATGATCTGGCCTGTCATGCCCGGCCGTAAGTGTCTAGATTGCGGCCGCAGGGTGCTAAAGGGGTCGAGTTGGGGATGACGAGTGAGAGGCAGGTAGGGAACGGCGACCCGCGGGTCGAGACCTCGCCGAAAGTCGGCGATGAGGTGAAGTGCACGACCTGCTACATGTGCGCCTGCCGCTGCGGCATCAAGGTCCACCTCCAGGACGGCGAGATCCGCTACATCGAGGGCAATCGCGACCACCCGGTGAACAAGGGCGTGCTCTGCGCCAAGGGCTCCGCCGGGATCATGAACTACAAGTCCCCGGCCAAGCTGTCCAAGCCCCTGAAGCGGGTCGGGCCGCGCGGCTCCGGCGAGTTCGAGGAGATCGAGTGGGAAGAGGCGCTCGACACGGCCGTGGCGTGGCTGGCCCGCTGCCGGGCGACGGATCCTAAGAAGCTCGCATTCTTCACGGGACGCGACCAGAGCCAGTCCCTGACCTCTTGGTGGGCGCAGCAGTTCGGCACGCCCAACTTCGCCGCTCACGGCGGATTCTGCTCGGTCAACATGGCGGCCGGCGGCCTCTACACCATCGGCAGCGCCTTCTGGGAGTTCGGCGAGCCGGACTGGGAGCACACCAAGTACTTCCTCATGTTCGGCGTCGCCGAGGACCACGACTCCAATCCCATCAAGACGGGCCTCGGCAAGCTAAAGACCCGGGGCGCAAAGTTCCTCTCGGTCAATCCGGTGCGCACGGGCTATTCGGCCATCGCCGACGAGTGGATCGGCATTCGGCCCGGGACGGATGGCCTCCTGGTCATGGCCCTGATCCACGAGCTCCTGAAGGCAGGCGCCATCGACGAGGAGTACCTTGTCCGCTACACGAACGTGCACTGGCTGATCATCGACGAGCCGGGCGCGGACGACCATGGCTGGTACATCCGCGACGAGGACGGCACGGCCTTCTGCTGGGACGGGGAAAAGCAAGAGATCGCACGGTCGGATTCCGTGGCTGCCAAGCCGATCCTGGCGGGCCGGGTCACCCTGCCCGACGGACGCAAGGCGGTGCCCAGCTTCCAGCGCCTTGCGGAGCGTTATCTGGACGAGGCCTACGCGCCGGAAAGGGTCGCGGAGACCTGCGGCGTCCCGGCGGCAACCATCCGGCGCATCGCGGCGGAGCTGGCGCGGGTCGCCTTCGAAGAAGCCATCGAGCTCCCGATCCGGTGGACCGACTGCTTCGGCCGCAGGCACGACAAGGTGGTCGGCAGGCCGGTCGCCATGCACGCCATGCGCGGCATCTCGGCCCACAGCAACGGATTTCACACCTGCCGGGCGATCCACATCCTGCAGCTGCTTCTCGGTACGATCGATGTGCCCGGCGGCATGCGCTACAAGCCGCCCTACCCGAAAGCACTCTACTCGCTTCCCAAACCCTTCGGCCGGAACCGGGAGGTCAAGCCGAACACGCCCCTGGCCGGTCCGCACCTGGGCTTCCCAATGGCGCCCGAGGAGCTGCTGATCGACGAGGACGGCAAGCCCCAGCGTATCGACAAGGCCTTTTCCTGGGAGGCGCCGCTCGCCACCCATGGCCTCATGCACATGGTGATTCACAACGCCTGGAAGGGCGATCCCTACCCGATCGACACGCTGTTCTTCTACATGGCGAACATGGCCTGGAATTCGTCGATGAATACGGCCCGGACCATGGAGATGCTGACCGACAAGGATCCGGAAACCGGCGACTACAGGATCCCTAGGATCATCTATTCCGACGCCTTCTACTCGGAGATGGTGCCCTACGCCGATCTGATTTTGCCGGACACCACCTATCTCGAGCGCCACGACTGCATTTCGCTCCTGGACCGGCCGATCAGCCACGCCGATGCCGCGGCCGATGCGATCCGCCATCCCGTGGTCCAGCTGGACCGCGACGTTCGGCCGTTCCAGACCGTCCTGCTCGACTTGGGCGCGCGCCTGGGCCTCCCGGGCATGGTCAAGGAAGACGGCAGCCCGCTCTACCCCGGCGGTTATGCCGACTACATCGTGAATCATCAACGTCGTCCGGGTCTGGGACCGCTGGCCGGCTGGCGCGGCGCGGACGGGTCCGAACAAGGAACCGGCGCACCCAACCCCGATCAGCTGGACCGCTACATCGAGAACGGCGGGTTCTGGACTTACGAGATCCCCGAGGAACACAGGTACCACCGCTACGCCAATCAGGGATACCTGGACTGGGCCTTCGAGATGGGCTTCATCACCAACAAAAAGCAGATCGTGATGAAGATCTACTCGGAAGCCCTGCAGAAATTCAAATTGGCGGGGCAAGGCCACGGCGTCATTCAGCCCCCGGAGCGGGACCGCGCGCGAATCGCCACGTACGCCGATCCCCTGCCAATCTGGTATGCGCCCTTCGAGGAGGGCATGGTCGATGGCGGCGAGTTTCCGATGCATGCCATCACGCAGCGGCCGATGCAGATGTACCATTCCTGGGGCTCGCAGAACGCCTGGTTGCGCCAGATCACCGGCGAGAACTGGCTCTACATCAACCGGAAAAGGGGCGAGGAGCTCGGCATCGCCGACCGGGACTGGGTCTGGGTCACCAGCCACAACGGCCGGATCAAGGTTCAGGCCAAGCTGATGGACGGGGTCAACCGGGACACGGTCTGGACCTGGAACGCCATCGGCAAGCGGCCGGGCGCCTGGAACCTGGACCCCGAGGCCTCGGAGGCGACGCGCGGCTTCCTCCTGAACTACCTGATCTCGGAACTGCTGCCGGCGGACGGCGAGAGTTACCGCTATTCGAATTCGGATCCGCTGACCGGACAAGCGGCCTGGTTCGACCTGCGAGTCAGGATCGAGCGGGCGGCCGATCACGAACAGGGCGAAATGGAGCCGCGATTCGAGCCGACCCAGAGACCGCCCAATCTCGCGCCGGCGCCGGAGATCCTGCGCTACGGCGAGAGCTTCCGCCAAAGCCGGGAACGGGAGCCGGCGGAATGACGTCGCTCCCCGAGAAGACAAACAAGAAGCTGGGCCTGGTGATCGACCTGGACATCTGCGTCGGCTGCCACGCCTGCGCCGTAAACTGCAAGGAGTGGAACACAGGCGGCCACATGGCCCCGCTGACCGACCTGAACCCCTACGGCAAGGGGCAGGACGGGGTCTGGTTCAATCGCATCCACAGCTACGAAGTCGAATGCGAAGGCAACCAGGCCAACATGACCGTGCATTTCCCGAAGTCATGCCTTCATTGTGAGGACGCGGCCTGCGTGACCGTTTGCCCGACAGGTGCGAGTTACAAGCGGGCCGAGGACGGCATCGTCCTCGTCGATGAGGACAAGTGCATCGGTTGCAAACTTTGCTCCTGGGCTTGCCCCTACGGCGCGCGAGAGTTCGACAGCGACCAGGGAGTTATGAAGAAGTGCACGCTCTGCATTGATCGGATCTACAACCAGAACCTCGAGGAGGTAGAGCGCGTGCCGGCCTGTGTCTCGACCTGCCCCGCCAATGCGAGACACTATGGTGATTTGAGCGATCCGAATTCCGAGGTCTCCAGGTTGGTCGCGGAACGCGAGGGCTACGACCTCATGCCGGAATTGGGCTACAAGCCGACCAACAAGTATCTGCCGCCGCGTCCGCGGACGGACTCCAGCCCAGGCCGGGCCCCCGAAGCCTCCCCGGCGCCGGAACCGGAGAACCGGCTCCTGCGGTGGCTTGACCGGGCGCTGTCGCGCTAGGGAGGGCGCAGCTTTGCATCCGGCGTTCTCGGTCATCTTCTTCACTGTGTCCTCCGGCGCCGGCTACGGACTGCTGTTCCTGCTCGGCCTTCTCGTGCCTGCTGGACTGATCCCGGTCGAGCGATGGCTCGGCCTGGCCGCCATGGCGGTAAGTCTCGGTTTGATCACGCTCGGCCTCCTATCTTCGACCTTTCACCTCGGGCACCCGGAACGGGCTTGGCGCGCCTTTAGCCAGTGGCGCTCGTCCTGGCTGTCCCGGGAGGGCGTCCTGGCGCTCATCACCTATTTGCCGGCGGCGTTGTTCGGCGCCGGATGGGTATTCCTAGACAGTGTCTGGGCCTGGGCCGGTGTCGTCTCGGCGCTCGGTGCGGCAGCGACGGTCTACTGTACGGCGATGATCTATGCGAGCCTCAAGACGATCCGACAGTGGCACCATCGCTGCACCGTTCCGGGCTATCTGCTCTTCTCCGTCGCTGTGGGCGCGCTCTGGCTCTGCGCGATTCTCGCGCTGTTCGGTCGGACCGCGGACTGGCAGGGCCTCTTGGCGGGCCTGCTCCTGGTTCTGGCCTGGGCGGTGAAGTGGTCTCATTGGCGGTCGGTCGACCGTGAAGCCGCGCGCAGCAGCCCGGAAACGGCCACGGGTCTGGGCCACCTGGGCAAGGTGCGGATGTTCGAGTCGCCCCATACCGAGGAGAACTATCTCCAGAAAGAAATGGGTTTCCGGATCGCCCGCAAGCACGCCGACAAACTGCGCCGGCTGGCGCTGCTTTTCGGTCTTGCCGGGCCGATCTTCTTTCTACTGGTCGCCGAGATGTTTGCCGGATGGCCGTCGGTTGTGCTCACCCTGCTGGCCCTGGCCTCGGGCATGCTCGGCGTCCTGATCGAACGCTGGCTCTTCTTTGCGGAAGCCACCCACACGGTGACGCTCTATTATGGAGCCGAAGCAGCCTGAGCGGGGTTGGCGATGGGCTTCTATCAGGACCGCGTCGTTCCCTTCCTTCTGCACCACGGCATGAAGGACCAGAAGCTCGCCCGATTGCGCCAGCGGGTGGCGCCCCATGCCGGCGGCAGGGTGCTCGAGATCGGCGTCGGATCGGGCTTGAACCTCCCTTTCTATAGCTCTGATGTTACGGCTCTTTTCGGCATCGACCCATCGCCGCCTTTGCTGGCTCGCGCGCGCCAGGCAGCCAGCGGCTTCCCCTTCCCCACTTCGCTGCATGAAGGCAGTGCCGAGGCCCTGCCCTTCGACACGTCAGACTTCGACTGCGTGGTCACGACCTGGACGCTCTGTACCATCCCGGATGCCGCGCGGGCCCTGGCCGAGATCCGGCGGGTGCTCAAGCCCGACGGCCGGCTGCTCTTCATCGAGCATGGCCATGCGCCGGACCCCCGCGTCGCGGCCTGGCAGGACCGGCTCAATCCGCTCTGGCGCCGCGTCGCCGGCGGCTGCAACATGAACCGGCCGATCGACCGCATGATCGGGGACGGCGGCTTTCGGATCGAGCGCCTGGAGACCGGCCACCTGATCCAGGGGCCCAAGCCGCTGACCTTCCTGTTCGAGGGCGTGGCGCAGCCCCACTGACGAGAACACGCGAGGAGACCATGACCCGCCGGAACATCTCCCAGGGCTCGCCCTTCGAGCAGCAGATCGGCTATTCGCGCGCCGTCGTCCACGGGAGCACGGTCTACGTCGCCGGTACGACCGGCTTCGACTATACGACCATGACCATCTCGGACGACGTCGCCGAGCAGGCCGAGCAGTGCCTCAAGAACATCGGCTGGGCGCTCGAGCAGGCCGGCTGCGGCTTCGAGGACGTGGTGCGGGTGCACTACATCCTGCCGGACGCCGCCAACTTCGAGCCCTGCTGGCCGGTGCTGCAGAAGTACTTCGGCGCGGTCCGGCCGGCCGCCACCATGTTCACCGCTGGCCTCCAGGACCCGCGCATGAAGATCGAGATCGAGGTGACGGCGGTGAAGCCCTAGGGCATGCGCCGCAGCGCGCTGATCCTGGTCCTGGCGGTTGCGACCATGGCGGTCCCGGCTCAGGCGGCGGCGCCGATGACCTGGCAGGTCGAGAAGCTGCGCGATGCGGCGACCGGCCTCCGGTCGTGCCACGTTCGCTCGCTCGGCGGTCACGTCACCGCCGTCCTGGCCGAGGCCTCGCCGTCCGCCTCGCCCGCGTGGTCCGTGCGGATCGGCTTCGACAACCGCCCCGGCTCGCTGCGCTATCTGCGCGTCGGGCGCAGCATTCATCAGACCGACGCGGCGTCCTTTCGCGGGCCGGAGGCAAAGGCGATCGTCGAGCGCCTCAAGGCGCCCGGCGAGTTCGTCTTTGAATGGGAACTGGGGTCCGGTGCGAATAAGCAGGGCGGTCTTTTCCTGACAGGCGACTTCGCGGAAAAGGCCGCGGTTTGCGAAGATTGGATCGCCGGCCGCCGCGCTCGGAATGTCCGCACAGCACCCAACTTCGGGCTTTCCGGTCCGTCCTCGGGCTATGGATCCGCTGCTTCGATCGCGCCCCTCATGCCGAGAGTTCCAGGACTTCGCCGTTGGCCAGCATCGCCGTGACCGCGAGGTTGCGCCGTTGTTCGATCAGCCGAGCCAATCGGTCCTGGTCGAGATGGAACAAGCCTGTGGAAAGGGCGTCGGCCTCGGTCGCGGTTGGCGCGCTTACCGACAGGCTGAGATAACGGTGGGAACTGCGCCCTTTGGCAGGGTCGAAAAGGTGGTGGTGGCCCCCCGAATCATCGAAGCGGGAGCCGTGGCCGGCCGAAGTCGCCAGGGCCGCGTGCTCCAGATCGAGCGTTTCGTAGAGTTGCGCCCTCTGCCGCGGGTCTTCGAGACCGATGGACCAGCGCCGTCCCGCCGGGTGTCGGTCCAGTGCCCGCAGCTCTCCGAGATCGATCAAGCTGTGGCCGAGGCCTTCTCGGCGAAACAGGTCCGCCACCCGGTCGGTGATGTAGCCCTGGGCGATGCCGTTGAGAGTGATCGCCATTCCCGGCTTCTCGAATGCGACGCGGGCGGAGTCGAAGGAAACCGCCTTGAAGTCGACCCGCGTCAGGGTCTCGGCGATGGCGGCCGCACTCGGTCCGCCCGCCGCGGCGCTCGTTCCCGTGAAGTGCTGTGCATAGAGCCGCCACAGCGGCTGCACCGTTATGTCGAACGCGCCCTCCGTGATTTCGCCGTAGCGCCGCGCCTCGGCCAGCAGACGAAGCAGGTCGAGCGGCGGAGCGTGGAGAACGCCATCGCGGTTCAGGCGGGAAACCGCCGAGTCCGGACGGTAGAGACTGAAGACCCACTCGAGGCGCTCGATCTCGTCGAGGGCCTGCCGGATCAAGCTTCGGCCGCGTTCCGGGTCGGGGTGCGCGAGCCTGATGGAGGCGCGGGCGCCGAGCGCCGTGCCCTGCCAGGTCTGGAACTCGATTCCCGCGCCGCCTGAGCTCTGACGAAACAGGCCGAGACCGGTGGCTGCGGCGGCGATGCTCAAGAACCGCCGCCGGCCGGCGAGCAGCTGGTGCGTCATTGGTGGGCCTCCTGAGTGTCGTGCCGGGCGTGTCCTTTGTCGTGTCCCGCCGCATGCCGGTGCGCGGGGGAATCGTGCTGCTCGTGGCTTACCCCTGAATCGTCGCTATCCGGGACCTCGCCGAGAACGGCGTCGGCCGGAATATCGGCGAAGGCGACTACGGTGCCGCCATGCTCGGCGATGAAAGCCTCGGCCGCGGGCCGCTCTGAGAAGGGGACGGTCTCGGGCGCGCCCATGCCGCCCCGCCGTCCGCTGCCGATCACGTACCAGGCGGC
>JASJEC010000081.1 GCA_030064845.1 Kiloniellales bacterium | reverse complement strand
GTGCTGAAGGGCCGCAAGACCGCGGTTTCCAACGTGCTGCTGCTCGGCCTCTGGGGCGTCGCGCTTTTCTTCCTCTTCGCTCTCTACAACCCGGACAACCTGACCGTCGACAAGATTTACTGGTGGTACGTCGTGCACATCTGGGTCGAGGGCGTCTGGGAGCTGGTGATGGCCGCCGTCCTGGCTTTCCTCATGCTGAAGCTGACGGGCGTCGACCGCGAGGTGGTGGAGAAGTGGCTCTACGTCATCGTTGCCCTCGCGCTCTTCACCGGCCTGCTCGGCACGGGCCACCATTACTATTGGATCGGCACGCCGGCCTACTGGCAGTGGATCGGCTCGGTCTTCTCCACCCTGGAGGTCCTCCCCTTCTTCGCCATGGTGGTCTTCGTCTTCGTCATGGTCTGGAAGGGGAGCCGCGACCATCCCAACAAGGCGGCCCTGCTGTGGGCGCTGGGCTGCGCCACCCTGGCCTTCTTCGGCGCCGGCGTCTGGGGCTTCATGCACACCCTGGCTCCGGTCAACTACTACACCCACGGCACCCAGGTGACGGCGGCGCACGGCCATCTGGCCTTCTTCGGCGCTTACGTTTCGCTCAACCTGGCGATCATGACCTACGCCTTCCCCTATTTGCGGGGCCGCGAGCCCTACAACCAGGTCATCAACATGGCGAGCTTCTGGCTGATGTCCGGCGGCATGGCCTTCATGACCTTCACGCTGACCTTCGCCGGCACCATCCAGACCCACTTGCAGCGGGTCAACGGCGAGGACTTCATGAGCGTACAGGACCAGCTCGCGCTGTTCTACTGGATGCGGCTCGGCTCCGGCGTGGCCGTGGTGGTGGGCGCCCTGCTGTTCATCTATGCTCTTGCGGTGCCGCGGCGCGAGATCGTCGCGCCCGGCGAGACGGCCGGCGCGGTGCCGGCCGAGTGAGGCCCGCATGACCATGGCTGCTCTCGAAGTCAAAGAAGGGGGCGCAAGCCCCCTTCCGTTTTATGCCCCGACGGCGGACGAGTGCGCGGTCTTCGAGACGGCCTACCGCAACCGCCTGCCTCTGCTGCTCAAGGGGCCGACCGGCTGCGGCAAGACCCGCTTCGTCGCCCATATGGCGGCCAGGCTCGGCTTGCCGCTGCACACCGTGGCCTGCCACGACGACCTGACGGCGGCCGATCTGACCGGTCGCTACCTCCTGAAGGGCGGCGAGACGGTGTGGCTCGACGGTCCGCTGACCCGCGCCGTGCGCGATGGCGGGGTCTGCTATCTCGACGAGGTGGTGGAGGCGCGCAAGGACGTCACCGTCGTGCTCCATCCCCTGACCGACGACCGGCGCATCCTGCCGCTGGAGCGAACCGGCGAGCTGCTCAAGGCGCCGGACAGCTTCATGCTCGTGGTCTCCTACAATCCCGGCTACCAGAATATCCTCAAGACCCTGAAACCCTCGACCCGTCAGCGCTTCCTGGCGATCGACTTCGACTTCCCGCCGCCCGAGCGCGAAGTCGAGATCGTCGTCGCCGAAACCGGCCTCGATCCGGAACGGGCCAAGCTGCTGGTCCGTCTGGCCGGCAAGCTGCGCGGCCTCAAGGGCCAGGATATCGAAGAGGGGGTCTCGACCCGCCTGGTCGTCTATTGCGCCACGCTGCTGCAGGACGGCATGAAGATCGAGCGGGCCATCCATGCGGCCATGATCGAGCCGCTGTCCGACGACCCCGAGACCAAGCGCGGCCTCAAGGATCTGATGACCGCGGTGATCGGCTGAGGCCACTGCCATGCCGCTCGGCTTCAAGCCCTGGGAACCCGAGGAAGCGGTCGGCAGCCTGTGGCACCGCGTGGTCGGGCGTCTCGACGAGCGCCCGGCCTTTCCCGACGCCGCGGTCGTCCTGCCCGCCATGCAAGCGCGCATCGGCATCGTCTTTCGCGGTCTCGGCGGCGAAGCCGGCGTGGAGTTTCGGGACGCCACGGCCGAGGGCGCCCAGCACCGGCGCAGCGTCTGGCGCCGGCTCGGCCATGCCGAGGAGGTGATCGAGCGGCCCTCGTTCGACGGCGAGGTGCTGCGCCTGCCGGCGAGCCTGGACGCCCTGCCCGAGCGCGCGCTGAACGAGCAGCTCTATCTCTGGCTGGCCGCCTTTGCCGCGCACGACGAGGCCCCGCCGCCGGACGTCACGGACCCTCTGCGGGGCGACCTCCTCACCCTGCGCCGGGCCCAGGAGACGACCGCCCGACTGCTGGCCGACTACCCCGGCCTGCGGCCGAGTTACATGAGGCTCTGCCGGGAGACCCTCGCCCTGCGCGCCCGGCGCCAGCGGCCCGAAGCGGAGCAGGCCCTGGAGGACGCGATCCGCGCCCTGCTCAGCGACAGCGCCGCGCTCTCCGGCGCGGCCCGGCGCTATCTCGAGTTCATCCAGGACCAGACGGCGGCGCTGGAGGCCGTCGCCGCGCCCTCGGGCTACCGGTGTTTCGAGCCGGTCCTGCTGTGGCCGGAGCGGCGGCCGGCCCCGACGCCGGACAGGGGGGCGGCGGGCCGCGACGAAACCGGCGCCGGCAGCGGCCAGGCGCCCGACGGCAAGCGCAAGCGCGCCGCCCGAAAGAAGAGCGACCAGGCCAATCGGAAGGATTCCCTGATCCTCCACCGCTTCGAATCCATTCTCTCCTGGGCCGATTTCCTCAATCTCAACCGCCGCGTCGAGGACGACGACCCGGAGACGGCAAAGAAGGCGGCGGACGACGCCGAGGAGCTGGGCCTGGCCGATGTCGATCAGCGCCCGGCGACACGCCTCGCCTTCGATCTCGACCTGGCGCCGCGCGACCTCGACAGCGAGCGGCTGGCCGGCGAAGAGCTGCTGCCCGAATGGGACTACCGCGGCAATCGCTACCTGGCGGACCATGTCCGCATCCTGGAGAGCCGGGGCGAGAGCCTCGACCAGGCGGACGGCGTCGCAATCGAGCCGCTGGCGCGCCGGCGCATCGCGGCGGTTAAGCGGCAGTTCGAGGCCTTGCGGCCGCGGCGCCGCGTTCTGACCCGTCAGATCGACGGCGAGGAGCTCGACATGGAGGGCCTGGTGCGGTCCCTGGTCGACCTCCGGGCCTCCGGCCACGGCAGCAACCGGGTCTACCGTCAGATCGTCAACGACGAGCGCGACCTCGCCGTGGCGACGCTGATCGACTGCTCGCGCTCGACCGAGAGCGCCGTCGGCGAGCGCGCGGTGATCGACGTCGCGCGCGAAGCCCTCTCGGCGCTCGGTCACGGGCTGGCGGCGGTTGGCGACAGCCACGCGATCTACAGCTTCTCCTCGCTCAAGCGTCACCGGGTCTACGTGAACCGCCTCAAGGGCTTCGAAGAGCCGATGAATCCCACGGTCGAGCGCCGCATCGCCGCGCTCAAGCCCGGTTTCTACACCCGCCTCGGCGCCGCGATTCGCGCGGTCGCCAAGCCGCTCAAGGCGCAAGGCGCCTCGCGGCGGCTCCTGCTGGTGATCACCGACGGCAAGCCCAACGACCTCGACCACTACGAGGGCCGTTACGGCGTCGAGGACTCGCGCATGGCGGTGACCGAGGCGCGGCGCCTGGGCCATGCGGTCTTCGGCATCACCATCGACAAGCGCGCTGAGACCTACATCCCGCGCATCTTCGGCCAGAACGGCTACGCCATCGTCTCGCGGCCGGAACGCCTGACCAGCGCCCTGCCGCTGATCTACCGGCACCTGGTGACCTAGACGTGGGCGTCCCATGAAGGATAGCGACGACTGGGGCGGTATCGGCGCCCTGCCCGGCAATCCCATGATGTGGGTGCTGATCGGCTCCGAGCTGCTGGTCTTCGGCGCCGGGCTGATCGGCCTGGCCGGCGCCCGGCTGATGCAGCCCGAGCTCTTCGCGTCTTCGCAGGCCAGCCTCGACCGGCTGACCGGCGCCATCAACACCGGCGTGCTCCTGACCAGCGGCTACTTCGCCGCCTTGGCCGTACTGGCCATGCGCCAGGGGCGTATCGCCCGGACCCGGGCCTGGCTGGCCGCCGCCGGCGCGCTCGGCCTGGTCTTTCTGGTCATCAAGATCTTCGAGTACGCGGAAAAGGCCCAGGCCGGCATCGGGCTGGATACCAACGACTTCTTCACCCTCTACTACCTCTTGACCGGATTTCACCTGGCCCACGTGGTGTTCGGCCTGGTCATCCTGGTCATCGTCGGCGTCTCCGCCCGCCTCGAGTCGGTCGAAACCGGGACCGCGTTCTGGCACATGGTCGATCTCGTCTGGGTGCTGATCTTCCCGATGATCTACCTGGTGCGCTGATGGAACAACGCCGACTGCTGCTGGCCTGGCTCGCGCTGATCGCCCTCACGGTCGGCATGGCCTTCGCGGGCCGTGTCGCGGTCCCCGGGGGCAGCCTCCCGCCGCTCTGGCTCGGCGCCCTGGCCCTAGTCGGCCTGCTGAAGGCGCGGCTCATCCTTCGCGACTACCTCGACCTGCGCCGCGCGCCCGACTGGTCCGCCGGCTTTACCTTTGGCCTGGTCCTGCTCTCGGCCATCACCTACGGTCTCGCCCTGGCGACCTAGCAGGAAGATGAGAAAGCCTGGTGCCCTTGATCACGGTCATCCTTCGACACGCTCAGGATGAGGGTAAGTGATTGAAACATCTCCCCCTCACCCTGAGCTTGTCGAAGGGTGATGGTCCCGACTGCGCGCCTTTTTCAGCGCCTTGGGTTTCTTGACGAGCGTCAAGGTCGCTGCAGCGCCGGGGCCTTAAGCTGGTCCCCTGTTCTTGCCGGAGCCCGAACCATGCGCTTCATGACGCTCGCGATCGCCCTCGCCCTGATCGGTTGGACGGCGGCCACCATGATCTCGGTGACCCAGGCGCCGACCGTCGCGATCTCGGCCCATAACCCCTGCGCAGGCGCGGCGGAGACATGGTCCGAAAAGCTGAGCGCCAGCGGATTCCACGTGGTGGTCGAGACGCCGCAGGCCGACAGCGTTTCCTGCCTCACCGGCCGCGCCGGGGGCTTCGACCTGGAAGGAGCGGTGCCGCCCGCCGCTGTGGCCGCCTTGCTGAGGAAACGGCCCAAGGGCCTGCACGGTCTCTCGGTGGTCGACGCGCCAGAAGGGGAGGTGCTGGCGCTCAACCTGGATGGCAGCCGCTCGACCTTCATGGACGCCAATGGAGAGCTCTAGGCCATGCAGAAGCGCCCCCGACCCATCCGCCACCTCCTGACCGTCATCGGCTTCGGCGCGGCGCTGCTGCTCTGGGGCGCGGGTCTCGGGGTTGGCTTGCTGCTGCCGGACAGCAGCGAAGCCCCCGTCATGCTGCCTAGCGAGATCGCGCTCGGCATCCTCGTCAGTATGGTCGTGCTCGGCGGCGGTGGCTATCTGATGGGTTGGGTGTCCGACCGCATCGACGGCCTGATACGGTAACTACGCGACTTTCTGAAATCTCAATGCAAGCAGCCGAGGCCCGATTCACCCGCGCGGCGTCTGCGTCGTCGAGCTTTAGGGCCTGTTGACATTCAGGGCGCGCTTCTGGTCCGCGTGAAAACGGCCCGCTGTTAGGCGCGAGGAGGAAGGACATGTCGAGCATATTCGACGACAAGCAACGCGGCAGCGGGCCGATTGCGCCGGATCCCTTCGGGACGGGGCGCAAATGCGCTCCCGCCAGGAGCGCGCCGTGAATGTCAACAGGCCCTAGGGCCATGGCGGCTGGATGCGGTCGCGATTTGACGGTGGTCAAGGTGACGACGCGAGGCCTTTGAAAGGCTTCTAACGAGATCCGCGCACATCGATCACGCAAGCGGCGCCATGCATGCACTCAACCATCTGACGGCCGGCACCATCGAGGCCATCCCCGAGAACCTGCTGCGCGAGCCGATCGACTATCTCTCAGCGGATCATTTTCGGCAGAAGGTCGTCTGCAAGCTTCTCGACGATATCGCCTTCGATCCGGCAGGGCCCGAAGCGGTCCGTCTGGCCACCATCGTCTTGGCCTATGTGGAACAGGAGCTGCCAAAGCACATCGCGGACGAAGAGGAGGATCTTTTCCCGCTGTTGCAGCAACGCTGCCTCGCGGCGGACAATGCAGGCAGGCTGCTGTCCGTGCTGTCGGAAGAGCATCGGCAGGACAGCGCACTCTGCGAAGAGGTCCTGGACGGTCTGCGCGCCCTGGCCGACGGCCGAGTGCCCAGCAGAGGGGTGGCCTTCGTGCGCGCTGCCGCGGCTTTTGCAGAAACCCAACGCCGTCATCTCGCGTGGGAAGACGACGTTCTCTTGCCGCTTGCCCGCGAAAGGCTGACGGACGCCGATAGGAGGCAGATGGGCCGCGCCATGGCGCGGCGGCGCGGCGTCAATCTTCCAGGCTAGAGCAGATCATGTTCTGACGGAAACGCTTCGCGATTCCGGCAAAGACAGGTGAATCCGCTCTAGCAGGCTGCTGAAAAAGCCTGGAGCTCTTGATCACGGTCATCCTTCGACAGGGGGCGCAGCCCGGCGCTTCGCGCGGATGAGGGTAAGTGCTTGAAACATTTCGCCCTCACCCTGAGCTTGTCGAAGGGTGATGGTTCCGACTTAGCACTATGTCAGCAGCCTGCTAGCAGCCCCCGCTAGCGGCGCATCCCGGGAGCGCAAGGCGCGTGGCCATTGCTCACCTCCCGCAGCGCCGCAACGTCGGGAATGCAGATCTCGGCCCCGTGGGATTCGACCCCGACCTTGCGCAGCTTGGCCAAGGAGCGGGAAAAGGTCTCGGGCTGCATGCCGAGCCGGCCGGCGATCAGCGCCTTGTCGAGCGGCAGACGAACGTTCGCGTCATTGGCGTCCGCGGGACAGAGCTTGATCAGGAACCCGGCGACCCGCTCGGTCGAGGACTTGAGGGTCAGCTGCTCAACCTGGTTGACCAGCCGGCGCAAGTGCCGCGACATCGCGGCGAGGATGGGCACGACATACTCGCCGTGCTCCGTAAGCTGCCGGACGAAGGGGGCCGCGGGCACGACCAGGAGACGGGATTCCTCGACCGTCGCCGCGCCGACGGGATAGATGCCGGCATCGAACATGGCGGCCTCGGCGAAGGATTCGCCACGCCCGAAAACGGCGATCACGCTCTCCTCGCCCTCTTCGGTGGTCCGGAACAGCTTCACCCATCCGTCCAGGATGACGTAGAAGCGCGACCCTGGATCATCCTGGAGGAAGAGGACGGTGTTTCGTTCGAAGGGCTGCGCCCAGGCATCGGCCAACAGAGCTTGAATGCCGTCCACAGCCAGACCCGAAAACAGCGGAACGCCTGCGAGGATCTCCTGATCTCGCGCCGTCAGCCCGGTACGCCGGCGGAATTGCTCCTCCAAAACTTCGGGTGTTGCGGACATGCGATCGCCCCCGTTCGACGCTCCAACCCATCGTGACCCTAAAAAGGAGCATATCACAGCGCAGGCATTGATCTCGATCAGGGAAATCCGGAGCGGGACTTCGCGACACGGTCGAATCGCCGGAGGCGATTCATCGAACCCGGTGAATCTGCTCTAAACCTTAGATGTAGAGCGGATTCACATGTTTTGCCGGAACCGCGAAGCGTTTCCGTCAAGACATGATCCGCTCTAGGGCCGGCGCCGTGCCATCAACAAGGGCGCGTAGAGCGCGACGAAAAGCCCGAAGGCGCCGACCCAGCAGAGGGCCCCCAGGGTCAGGGCGAGGGAGCTCCCCGCCTCGATGATGGAAGAGAGGATCCGCAGCAGGGCCGCCGCGGTAACGAGCAGGTAGATCGCCGTGGTCCCGAATCCCGCCGACAGCGCCTGGCCGGTGTGGCCCAGGGTGGCGCGCGTCATCACGGCGAGGGTCATCGTGCCCATGGCACCGGCGGTCAGGGCGTGGATCGGCGCCGACGGCAGCAGGTCCGGAAACCAGATCGACAGGCCGAGCACGGCGAGCCCAAGGGCGACCCAGCCGTAGCCGAGATGGAGCACCCAGACCAGCGGCTCGCACAGCGTCCGGTGGCCGCGCCATCGGGCGAGGCGCCAGCCGTTGCCGAGGCCGGCGAGCAGGCAGAGCAGGCCGGTCACCGCCGAGTCGGGCCAGGCCGTCCAGCACAGCCCTGCGACGAGCGTCGCGAGAAGGACGGCCCGGTCGAGCGGGCCGAAGGGGCGGGGCAGCCGCGCCTCGTTCCGCTTTTTGAGCCAGTTGCGGGTGAAGCTCGGCACGATGCGCCCGCCGATCAAGGCGATCAGCATGACCACCGTGGCGAGGGCGAGGCGCAGCCCGCCGGACGCCGTTTCCGCGTTCGTCAGGTCTTCCAGGTGGATCAGGATATTGCAGCCGGCGAGCAGGGCAACGATCACGACTACGGGCAGATTGCGCCAATTGCGCCCGGCCAGGATCTCGCGGAGCAGGACGCCGTCGAGCGCGACCAGGAAGGCGACGTCGATCAGCGCCGCCGCTGCCGCTCCGATGACCTCCGACAGGCCGACGGCCAGGCGCCCGGCAACCCAGAGCGAGAACAGGAGGGCGAGCGGCCAGCCGCGGACCGGCAGACGGCCGGTCCAGTTCGGGACGGCGGTCAGGAGAAACCCGGCGATTGCGGCGCCGACGAAGCCGAACAGCATCTCGTGGCTGTGCCAGGCCAAGGGGTCGAAACGGCTCGGCAGGGCGAGGTAGCCGAGATAGATGCCGAGCCAGAGCGCCATCGCGATGACGGTCCAGGCGCCCGCGCCCAGGAAGAAGGGCCGGAAGCCCTGCTGCAGGATCGCCGGTCCGCGATAGGCCCGGCGCCGGTCGGCCGGACTCTGGTCAGCGAACATGCCGGCGGCTGGAGGGTCGGCCTCCTGTCCATGGCCCCTGAGACGGCCGGCTCATCCGGCGCTTCCGGGACTCGCCGCGGTCTTCTCTGCCGCCGCGCGCTTCTCGGCGCGGCGGCGCTGCTCGATCAAGGGCGGGCAGAGCTGGTCGTCGAAATAGTTGGCCTGGCAGCGCAGGCAGTAGATGCACTCGTTCGGATTGATCTGGCCGGTCGGATGGATCGCCTGCACAGGGCAGCTCGCCGTGCAGTGGTGGCAGGACTTGCCGCAGTGCCAGCGGCGTTTCAGCCACTCGAACATGCGCATGCGCGCCGGGATCGCCAGCGCCGCCCCGAGCGGGCAGAGGTAGCGGCAGAAGGCGCGCGAAACGAAGAGCCCGGCGACCAGCAGAACGGCCGCATAGAGCAGGTAGGGCCAGGGCCGGTCGAACCTGAGCACGATCGCGGTCTTGAAAGGCTCGACCTCGGCGCCCCGCAACGCCAGGGAGAGGTCGCCCAGGAAGACCGCGAAGATTGCCAGGAAGACGACGTACTTGATCGGCCAGAGCCGCTCGTGCAGGAAAAACGGCAGGCGCCATTGGGGAACGCCGAGCCATTGGGCGCCGCGGTTGATCAGCTCCTGCAGCGCGCCGAAGGGACAGAGCCAGCCGCAGAACACGCCCCGCCCCAGGAACAGCATGGCGACGGCGACGTAGCTCCAGAGAATGAACATCAGCGGGTCGAGCAGGAAGAAGTCCCAGCTGAATTCGGTCATGACCGCGTTGACGAAGGTCAGGACGTTGAGCACGGAGAGCTGCGCGCCGACGATCCAGCCGAGCCAGACCAGGGTGAAAATCAGGAAGCCGTTGCGAAGGGTTTCGTAGAGCCGCGGCTTCGCTGCGACGACGTCCTGAAAAACAAGGATCGCCGTGAGCAGGAAGAGCGCCAGGGCCAGGATGGCGATGTCGCTCCAGCGTTCCAGCCAGGTCTGGCGCCACAGCGGCGCGCCTTCCCAGGTTTCGACCGGCGCTTGATCGCCCACTCGGCGGTAGGTCGCGGGCAGGCTGTAGGGGAGTGCGAATATCGCTTGGACCGCGTCGCCGCGCGAATCCTCCCCGGTAACCGCGACCTCGAGGCGCCAGGGTTCCGTCGGCGAAAAGTCCGTCGAGCGGACGATGAAGAGCGCCAATTCGCGCAGGGCCGGCGCGGCCTCCACGGCGAGCTCTTCGACGCGGACGTGGTCCTCCTTTAGAAAGGTCACGGTCTTGGCACCCTGTACCAACTGAAGGCGGTCGAAGACGCCGCGCCGGACATAGGCCGTTCCCTTGAAGGAGAAGAGGCCCTGCCCACCGACGAAGACCAGCTGTTCGCCCTCGGAAAGCTCGGCGGTCACACGGTTGTAGAGCCGGTCGCCGAGCAGGTTGCGCCCGACCCTGGCGGGCGTGGCCAGGCCGGCGTGGAGCGACAGGTAGCGCGCGTCGGGGTCCGGGCGGGCGGTATCGGGGAATAGCTTCCCGCCTTCCGCCCCGATCGCCGCCTCGGCGTCGGCCACGGTGACGTCCAGCGACACCAGGGAGCCTTCGTCCGAGAGTTCCTGCCAGGTCGCCGGATCGAAGCTCTCGAAGTCGAGGCCGGCCTGGGCCTGACCCAGGATCCCGCGGCTGCGGGCGACCGCGCGCGCCGCGCGCAGGATGGCGTCGTTGAACACGACGGAGGAGATCGACGCTCCGGCGACGGCGTCCACTTGGCCGGCACCGCTCCCGCCGCGCCGCGCCACGCGCAGAGGCTCGCGAATGTCGAGGCCCCGGTACTGCGCGACAAAAGCCGCGAGATCCGAGTCGGCCACGCCGATCACCAGGATGGGCTCGCTGTGTGCCAGGATCGCCGCGCCGGTGATCCGCCCCTCGAGATCGATCCCGGCGAGGATGTCGAAGGGCTTGCCCGAATAGCCGGCCGAGGCGACGACCATCTGCGTCGAGAAGACGTAGCCGGCGAGAGCATCGCCGGTGAAGGCCTCGGCCGCCGGTGGGCTTCCCGTCATCGGGCCGAAGCGGGACGCATCGGGAAAGACCTCGTCCATCGGCGCCTCGGCCGCGAGGTTCGGCACCGGGTCCGCGGCATTCACGGCCTCTGGCGCGACCAGGGCCGCGAGGAGCATCAACAGACCGGCACAGCTCCGCATGAGTTCCTCTTCGCTCGCGCCAACTCAAGGTCTTCAGGCTCGTCCCGCCATCTTCGGCGGCGCCTCGATCTCCATCCTTGACCAAACTCAAGTCTCGGCGCGCAAGCGATCACGAAACTCGCCAAAAGCTTTCTACTTGACCATCGTCAAGGATGGTGACCGACCCGGTGCCTAGCCTCGATTCACTCTTCAGAAGCGAGGATGCACCATGAGACAGGCACTGCTCCCCGGGCTCGCTGCGCTGGTCGCCGCGGCGGCTCTTTCGCTCTCCCTTACCGCCGCCCAGGCGGCTGAAAAGCCAAAGGCCGAGGACCTGAAGAAGCACGGGACCCAGCCGGGCGAACGCTACGAGCCCAGCCTCGACGTACTGCCCGAGGAAGGCGCCAAGTTTCCCGGCGCCGAGGAAGGTGTTCCGAGCCTCACCAAGGACGAGTTCGCCCGGGCCAACGAGATCTACTTCCAGCGCTGCGCTGGATGCCATGGCGTGCTGCGCAAAGGCGCCACGGGCAAGGCACTGACGACCGATCTCACCCGCGAGCTCGGCTACGACTACCTCCACGCCTTCATCAACTACGGCTCGCCGGCGGGCATGCCGAACTGGGGCACCTCGGGGGACCTGAGCGAAAGCGACATCGACCTGATGACCCGCTATCTGCTCAACGAGCCGCCGCAGCCGCCGGAGTTCGGCCTGCCGGAGATCAAGGCGAGCTGGAAGGTGCACGTTCCGCGCGATCAGCGGCCCGACAAGAAAGAGAACACGATCGACATCGACAACCTCTTCTCGGTCACGCTGCGCGACAGCGGCGAGGTCGCCCTGATCGACGGCGGCACGAAAGAGATCGTCACCATTCTGTCGACCGGCTACGCGGTCCACATTTCCCGGCTCTCCGCCTCGGGGCGCTATCTCTTCACCATCGGCCGCGACGCCAAGATCAACCTGATCGACCTGTGGATGGATCCGCCGACCACTGTCGCCGAGATCAAGGTCGGCATGGAGGCGCGCTCGGTCGAGACCTCCAAGATGAAAGGCTGGGAGGACAAGTACGCGATCGCCGGCTCCTACTGGCCGCCGCAGTACGTGATCATGGACGGGTCCACCTTGGAACCGATCAAGGTCGTCTCGACCCGCGGCATGACGTACGACACCCAGGAGTTCCATCCGGAGCCGCGCGTGGCCTCGATCGTGGCCTCGCACTACAACCCGGAATTCGTGGTCAACATCAAGGAAACCGGCCACATCCTGATGGTCAACTACCAGGACATCAAGAACCTCAAGGTGACCGCCATCGAGGCCGAACGCTTCCTCCACGACGGCGGCTTCGACTCGACGGGCCGCTACTTCCTGGTGGCGGCCAACGCGCGCGACAAGGTTGCCGTGGTCGACACCAAGGAGGACAAGCTGGTCGCGCTGATCGAAACCGGCATCAAGCCGCACCCGGGACGCGGCGCGAACTTCGTGCATCCCAAGCACGGGCCGGTCTGGGCGACCAGCCACCTGGGCGACGAGACCATCGCGCTGATCGGCACCGATCCCAAGAAGCACGCCGACAAGGCCTGGAAGGTAGTCGAGACCCTCGAAGGGCAGGGCGGCGGATCGCTGTTCATCAAGACCCACCCGAAGTCCACCAACCTCTACGTCGATACGCCGCTCAACCCGGAGCCCGAGCTCGCCTCTTCGGTCGCGGTGTTCGACATCAAAAACCTGGACAAGGGTTACGAGGTGCTGCCGATCGGTGAATGGTCCGGCATCTCCGAGGGCGTCCGGCGCGTCGTCCAGGGCGAGTACAACAAGGACGGGTCGGAGATCTGGTTCTCGGTGTGGAACGGCAAGGACCAGGAATCGGCGATCGTCGTGGTCGACGACAAGACGCGTAAGCTGAAGCACGTCATCAAGGACAAACGTCTGATCACGCCGACCGGCAAGTTCAACGTCTACAACACGAGGAACGACGTCTACTAGAGCAGGCACCACTTCCGGGTGCGGGACGCCCAAGTCCCGCCCCGGATGGCGCCGAACCGTCCCCGCATTCAACCAGCCAGGAAGCGCTCTCGAATGTCCCAAACGGTTTCGCCTCTGGTCTCCCTGGTCGGCGCCGGTCCCGGCGACCCGGAGCTCCTCACGATTAAGGCACTGCGGGTGCTTCGCGAAGCAGAGGCCGTGGTCTACGACCGGCTCATCTCGCCGGAGATACTCGCCCTGATCCCCTCGGGCACCATGCGGATCTATGTCGGCAAGGCGAGCGCCCACCACACGCTGGCCCAGGAAGAGACCAACGCGCTGCTGGCCAAGCTGGCCCGCGCCGGCCATCGGGTGGTGCGGCTCAAGGGCGGCGATCCCTTCATCTTCGGCCGCGGCAGCGAGGAGGCGGAATACCTGGCCCGGCAGGGCATCGCCTTCGAGGTCGTGCCCGGCGTCACGGCCGCCTCGGGCTGCACCGCAGGCGTCGGCATCCCGCTGACCCACCGCGGCCTCGCCACGGGCGTGCGCTTCGTGACCGGCCACTGCCGAGAAGATCGGGACCTCGACCTGAACTGGGCCAGCCTGGCCGATCCCGACACGACGCTGGTGATCTACATGGGCCTGTCGAACCTGCCCGGAATCTGCCGGTCGCTCATCGAGGCGGGCTTGGCGGCGGATACCCCGGCGGCGGCGGTCGCCAACGGGACGCTGCCGAACGAAACCATCTGCCGCTCGACGCTGGCCGAACTGCCGAACGCCGTCAGGCGGGACGAACTCAAGGCTCCGGTCCTGATCGTCGTCGGCCGCGTCGTCGCACTGTCAGAGCTGCTCGGCGCCTCGGCCTGGACCGGCGGTGAGACGGACCCCGGGCTTCGCGAGATGCGCAATGGCTAGAGCGGATCATGATTTGACGAAAGCGCTTCGCGGTTCCGGCAAGACATGTGAATCCGCTCGACATCAATCTAGACGCCTGGGCTTCGCTTCCGCCTTGGTCCTCAGCCTCGCGATCGGCTCACCAGCCCTGGCGGCGCCGCCGGCCGAACGCCAGGCGGAGCTGATCCACCGGCTCAAGCACGACTGCGGCTCCTGCCACGGCATGACGCTGAAGGGCGGGCTCGGACCCTCGCTCCTGCCGCAGGCGCTCGCCGGCAAACCGAACGATGCCCTGGTCGAGGTGATCCTCTACGGCTTGCCCGGCACGCCGATGCCGCCGTGGAACTTCGAAATCCGCGAGGACGAAGCGGACTGGCTGGTCGAGCGCATGAAGGAGGGCCTCTGACATGGACCTGGGTCGATCCCTTGTCTTGGTGAGCTTGACCCTGGCCCTCGCCGCCTGCGCGACCGCGCCGCGCGGCACCGGCGACATGGGCCTGGTCGTCGAGCGGGCCGACGGCCGCGTGCAGATCGTCGAGACCACCGGCCGCTCGACCGTGTCCGAGGTCGCCGGACTGGGCGACCTGTCCCACGCCTCGACGGTCTTCTCGCGCGACGGGCGCTATGCCTACGTCTTCGGGCGCGACGGCGGCCTCAACAAGATCGACCTCCTCAACGGCAGGCTCGACCAGAGGGTCGTGCAGGCCGGGAACTCGATCGGCGGCGCGATCTCCCAGGACGGCAGCTTGATCGCCGTGTCCAACTACGAACCGGGCGGCGTTCGCGTGTTCGACGCGGACTCGCTCGAGCTGGTGGCCGACATCCCGGCGGTCTATGGCGCGGCCGGCGCGACCTCGAAGGTGGTCGGCCTGGTCGACGCGCCGGGCCAGCGCTTCGTGTTCAGCCTCTACGACGCAGGCGAGATCTGGGTTGCCGACCTCTCCGAGCCCGCCAGCCCGAAGATCCGGAAGTACCGGGACATCGGCCAGCTGCCCTATGACGGCTTGATCACGCCGGACGGCCGCTACTACCTGGCCGGCCTGTTCGGCGAAGACGGTATCGCGCTGCTCGATCTCTGGCAGCTCGACGTGGGCGTCAGGCGCATTCTCGACGGCTACGGGCGCGGCGAGGAACCGCTTCCAGTCTACAAGATGCCCCATCTCGAAGGCTGGGCCAGCGCGGGCAACCAGATCTTTCTCCCCGCCGTGGGCAGGCACGAAGTGCTCGTCGTCGAGCGGGACAGCTGGCGCCAGGTCGGCCGCATCCCGGTGCAGGGACAGCCGATCTTCGTCGTGGCGCGCCCGGACGGGCGTCAGGTCTGGGTCAACTTCGCGCACCCGAGCAACGGCGTGGTCCAGGTCATCGACGTGGCGACGCGGCAGGTGGTGCAGACCCTGGAGCCGGGCCCCGCTGTCCTGCATCTCGAGTTCACGCCGCGGGGCGAGCAGGTCTGGCTCTCGGTGCGCGACGGCGACCGGGTCGAGGTCTACGACACGGAAACCTTTGCCCGCATCGCCGAGCTCCCGGCCAAGAAACCGAGCGGCATCTTCCTCACCGCCCGGGCCAATCGGATCGGGCTCTAGGAGGGCCAATGCCTGCAATGGATCTTGCAACGGAACGCGACCGCGAGCCCTCGCCGCTGGAGAAGCGGTTGCTGAACGACTATCAGCGCGGCTTTCCGCTGGTCTCCCGGCCTTACGCGGCGATCGCCGAAGATCTCGGCTGCGACGAGGCAACGGTGATCGCCGCGCTCGAAAGCCTGCAGGAGTCCGGCACCATTTCCCGCATCGGCGCCGTCGTGACGCCGCACCGCGCGGGTTGGAGCACGCTGGCCGCCATGGCGGTCCCGCCTGACCGGCTCGAAGCGGTGGCAGAGACGGTGAGTGCCTTCCCCGAGGTGAACCACAACTACGAGCGCGAGCACCGCCTCAATCTTTGGTTCGTCGTTGCGGCCCGCGACCGCGAGGCCGTGCGATGCGTGCTGGATGACATCGAACGGCAGACCGGCCTCGCCGTGTTCGACCTGCCTCTGGTCGAGGCCTACCGGCTGGATCTGGGGTTCCCGCTGCAATGGGACTGAGCGACCTCGAACGGCGCCTGATCGCCGCCGTCCAGGACGGCCTGCCGCTGGCGCCGCGGCCCTACGCCGAGGTCGGCGCGCGGCTCGGCCTCTCCGAGGACGAGGTCGTCGCGGGCCTGCGCCGCCTGATCGATCGCGGCGCGATCCGCCGATGGGGCGTGGTCGTCCGCCATCACGAACTGGGCTACCGGGCCAATGCCATGGTCGTCTGGGACGTGCCCGATTCCCAGGTACGCGCGGCCGGAGAGCGCCTCGCGCGGCTGCCCTTCGTCACGCTCTGCTACCAGCGTCCGCGCCGGCCGCCGCACTGGCCCTACAACCTCTTCTGCATGATTCATGGGCGCGACCGGGCCAAGGTGGAGGCGCTCGTCCTCGAGGCCGCGGCGCAAGCCGGCCTGACCGAGGTCGCCCGCGCCACCTTGTTCAGCCGTCGCCGCTTCAAGCAGCGGGGCGCGCGCTACGGTACTCCGCGAGAGGGCGTGGAAACGGCCAAGGCGGTTGCGGTCTGATGGACGCCCTCGACCGGAAGATCATCAATGCTCTGCAGGGCGGCTTTCCCGTCGCCGAACGCCCCTATGCCGAGGCGGCCGCCCGGCTGGGTGTCTCCGAAACGACCTTGATCGGGCGTCTGCAAGGCATGCTGGAGCAGAAGGTGCTGTCCCGCTTCGGCCCGCTCTACGACGCCGAGAGGCTCGGCGGCGGCTTGACGCTCGCGGCCATGGCCGTGCCGGAGGCGCGCTTCGAGGCGGTCGCCGAGACCGTCAACGCTTTCCCCGAGGTGGCGCACAACTACCAGCGCGATCACCGGCTGAACATGTGGTTCGTCGTCGCGACCGAACGGCCCGAGCAGGTCGCCGCGGTGCTGGCGGAGATCGAGGCGGCGACCGGGCTTCCGGTCCTGAACATGCCCAAGCGCGAGGAGTACTTCCTCGAGCTGAGGTTGACGGTATGAGCGCGGCGCCCCCAGAGACAAAGTCGCGGACGGTCGACGACCTCGACCGCCGGATCGTCGCCGCGACCCAGTCCGGCCTGCCGCTCTGCGCCCGGCCCTACCACAGGGTCGCGGAAACGCTCGGCCTCGCGCCCGGGGAAGTCATGGAACGACTGGCGGCCATGCAGGCGCGGGGCGCGATCCGGCGCATCGGCGCCGTGCCCAATCACTACAGGCTCGGCTACCGGGCCAACGGCATGTCGGTCTGGAACATCCCGGACGGGGAAGTCAGCGCGCTCGGCCGCCGGGTCGGCGCGCTCGAGTTCGTGACCCATTGCTACCAGCGGCCGCGGCACCCGCCCGACTGGCCCTACAACCTCTTCGCCATGGTGCACGGCCAAACACGCAGCGAAGTCGAGCTGAAGGTGGCGCAGATCGCCGCGCTGCTGGGCGAAGCCGACCGCGGGCACGAGGTGCTCTACAGCACGCGCATCCTGAAGAAGACCGGCCTGCGGATCGCGGCCAGGGAGGAAAGGAATGTTTCGACTTAACCAGTTCATGCGCGAGCTGATCGCGCCGACCCCTGTCCGGCGCCGCGTGCCGCCCGGCCCCGTGGTCATCTGGAACCTGATCCGGCGCTGCAACCTCAACTGCCGGCACTGCTACTCGCTGTCCGCCGACGTCGATTTCCCCGGCGAGCTTTCGACCGCCGAGATCTTCGCCGTGATGGACGACCTCCGGGCCTTCGGCGTACCGGTCCTGATCCTCTCCGGGGGCGAGCCCCTGCTCCGCCCGGACATCTTCGAGATCTCCCGCCGGGCCAAGGATCTCGGCTTCTACGTCGGGCTGTCCTCCAACGGCACGCTGATCGACCGCCCGATGAGCGAAGAGATCGCCGAGATCGGCTACGACTACGTCGGCGTCAGCCTCGACGGCATCGGCGCGGTGCACGACGCCTTCCGGCGCCAGGAGGGCGCCTTCGAGGCCGCGCTCGGCGGCCTGCGCCTGTGCCAGGAGCGGGGCATCAAGGTCGGCCTACGCTTCACCATGACCGAGCGGAACGTCGAGTCGCTGCCGGAGATGCTCGACCTGCTCGACCGCGAGGAGATCGACAAGTTCTACCTGTCGCACCTGGTCTACGCGGGCCGCGGCAACCGCTACCGGGACGACGACGCCTATCACCGCACCACGCGCCGCGCCATGGACCTGATCTTCGAGCGCTGCTGGGACTACGTAGCACGCGGCATCAACAAGGAGTTCGTGACCGGCAACAACGACGCCGACGGCGTCTACTTCCTCTACTGGGTGCGCGAGCGCTTCCCGGAAATGGAAGACCATATCCGCGCCAAGCTGGCGGCCTGGGGCGGCAATGCGTCCGGCGTCAACGTCGCCAACATCGACAACCTCGGCAACGTCCACCCCGACACCTTCTGGTGGCACTATACCCTGGGCAACGTGCGCGAGCGGCCCTTCTCGGAGATCTGGCCCGATACGAGCGATCCGATCATGGCGGGGCTCAAGGCCAGCCCGAGGAAGATCACCGGGCGCTGCGGCGCCTGCCGTTTCTTCGACGTCTGCGGCGGCAACACGCGAGTCCGCTCGTTCCAGCTCTCCGGCGATCCCTGGGCCGAGGATCCGGCCTGCTACCTGAGCGACGCCGAGATCGGCGTCGCGCCGGGACCGCGCCTCGCGGTCACGCCCTACCGGAAGAGGCCCCATGTCTCGGCGACTCCTTAGCCTCTGCGCCACGCTGCTGGTCTTGGGCGCCGCAGCGGCGTCCGCGGACGACGCAAATCGGGCGCTCGTGCTCTATCAGACCCATTGCGCCAGCTGCCACGGCGAAGACCGCCTGGGCGGGGTCGGCCCGGCCCTCCTGCCGCAGAACCTGCGACGGCTCAGGCAAGCGAAGGCCGCGAAGGTGATCGCCCAGGGGCGTCCGGCTACGCAGATGCCGGCCTTCGGCCAGGACCTGACCGAACCGCAGATCGCGGCCTTGGTCGGGCTGATCTACGCGCCCCTGCCCGAGGAGCCGCGGTGGGGCGTGGCGGAGATCGAGGCCTCGCGGCAGGTCACGGCCGCCGCCGCGCGGCTTCCCGAAGCGCCCCTTTACGAGGCCGATCCGCTCAACCTCTTCGTCGTGGTCGAGAGCGGCGACCATCACGTCACGATCCTCGACGGCGACCGCTTCGCGCCGATCACCCGCTTCGAGAG